>CAZRFG010000084.1:0-12107 GCA_964599205.1 uncultured Victivallaceae bacterium | reverse complement strand
TAAACTCCGCTTCGACCCGGCGACGGCCTCATACCGGCTCAATTCCGAAACCAGATAACAGGAGAAAACCAAAATGAAATACCTGCTCATCTCCGCCGCTTCGCTGCTGCTGCTCGCCGGTTGTCAATGCGATCGTCAGCCCCCCACCCAGAAAGAGGTGCTGCGCCGGCTCGACTCGATCTCCAAGTCGCTTGACGATCTCAATAAAAATCTCGAAAATAACCGAAAAATCGTTCAGACATCCTTCAACAGTGGAATGTGGGAAGTTGATCCGGTCAAGCTTGCCGCGATTCCACCGCTGCCGGAAAAGCCCACCAATGCGCAAATCCTGAGTTATATTACCGCGATCAAAGATGCCTCGGCCGGACAACACAATTTCAGTCCCAACCTACCGCAGGTTGCGCTTTACCGGAAAATCGGCCCCGGCCATCTGCAATTTCTGCTCTCAATTTCTTCCAATCTGTCTATCGATAATAATTTCATTTACGCGCTGCCCGACCTGGTCGGCTCGGCAGACAAGGAAGCCGCACTGGCGGCGCTGCCGACATTGCCCGAACTGCTGGTTCCGGTGCTTAAAAACGGCTGGGCCAAAGACCATAAAAAAGAGATTTTCGCAGTTCTCTCAGGCGGACAGATCTTCAATATCCATGATCAGAAGAAAATAATTCTTGCCCTCGCCGAAACGGATGAGGACCGGCAACTCCTGATGGATGCCTTTGTCCGAAACGCAAGTTTGAGCTTCATGTTCGACGATCTCGCGCAGCTGCCCGGGGTCAATCCGGTCGAGCTTGCTAACCGGGCCTGGCAACAGCAGCGCTTCAGCGTCGACGACTGGCAGCGGTCCCAAATCGCGTTGCTGGCCGCCAGGCACGGCAACGTCGAAGCCCTCGGATACCTGATCAACAAATACGCCACCAAAGCCCAGAACAACTTTCTTGACGAAAAAATTCCCCTTTTCATCGCCATCGCCACCGGCCAGCCGCTTCAGCCGGAAAAACTGCTGAACTGGTACGGCGAAAACCGCGACAAGCTGGTCTTTGATCCGGCGACCAAACGCTATCTGATCAAAAAATAAAAAACGGGAAGCCCCGCCCGGCGGCGATGTGCTTCCCGTGTTTCAGGATCAAACCGGATTACTTCGGCAATTCGATGCGGTGGGTTTTGCCGCCGAACTTGAGCTCGAGGACGCCGTCCTTGAACTCAGCCTGGTATTTGGCCGGATCAGTGGCGAGGACGGTCACGAAGAGGGTTTTCAGCGCCGGTTTGCCGTTGCGGAGTGAAAGCACGTTGGTCGGGCGCGGCGGCGCGCCGCCGTCGATCAGGATTACGTTCTCGACCGACTTGGCGAATTCGCCGTCGGCGGGAAGGAGATTGCGGAAGGCGAGCTTGCCGTTTTTTCCCTCGATTCGCGCACTCTTGGCCGATTCGAGCTCAATCTTGTTGAGCGAATGAAAGCGGCTCTCAAAGGTCGAGGGCTTGACCGCCTCAACCTCGTCGGCGATCACCACGAGATCCGGCTTGAAACGCCAGATGTGGCGCTTGAAGGTCTTGAGCCCGGCCTCGGGGAGATACGCCGGAGCCGCGTCGCCGACCACGTAGTCGAAATCGGCGTTGGACTCGGCGCGGAGGATCTTCGGCGCGAGCTTGTCGCGAAAATAGGTACTGTAATCCCCCCATTTGGTGTTGTTGCCGTGCTGGCCGATGCCGTTGACCAGCATGGTGTTCTCCTGACTGGTCAATTTGTGACTGTAGTCGGAGTTGATCAGCATGATCTCGCCCCCCGCAAAGAGGGTGATGCCGCCGACGTCGGGATGGACGTGGCCCTCGCCCTGCGGCTTGTCGAAGCGCGCCAGGGCGTGATGTCCGGCGGGCGGGCCGCAGCGGAAAACCAGCAGCATTTCGGCCCCCGGCTCCTCGGAACGCAGGATGACTTTGTCGATGTCGTCGTAGCGGACCAGGCCGGGCAGCGCTTTCGGCTCCGGCTTGACCCCGCTTTTTTGCGCCTGGTGATAGTAGAGGAGTGAGAAGTAGGCGCTCAGGGCGGTGTTGTCATCGGCTTTGGCCACCCGGTCGGCGAAGTCGAGGTAGTCGCCGCGTTGATACTCCGCGCCCAGCTTGTAGCCGAGCGCGTCGGGAACGAAGTAGTCGCGCTGCCGGGTGTCGCCGAAGGAGAGGAGCCCGGTCAGCAACCGCTTGCCGCCCGCGGTGCCGGGGCCGAGTTCCCAGTATTTCTCCGGAATCGCGGACTGGATGCGGAAGTCGAGGTTGTGCTTCAGGGCCGGATCCGCCCCGTAAATGTCCTCGCCGTAGAATTTACGCAGCAGATCGGCGTAGAGGATCAGGTGCGACAGCGAATACTCGGTGTAGCCGATCCCCTCGAAGTCGCCGCCGTCGCGCGGCTGGCCCGCGAAATACTCCTTCATCCACTGCCGCGAAGCCGCACCCCAGACCGGGGCTTCGGGAAGCTCGCCATCCAGCGCGACGGCGGCGGCGAGCAAGCCGGTGTTGGCGACGCAGCCGTGGTTGTTCAGCACCTGTTTGGCCCAGGTCCAGCGGCCGTTGAGAATCCGGTTGGCGAAGTCGCCGGCGCGGAAGCGGACGACTTCACGGATCCTCGCCTTGCGCTCGGGGGTGAGGTCGTTGTACAAATAGTCATAAGCCACGGCGAGCCCGAGCAGCAGGTGCCCGGTGACCAGGTCGAAGTTGGTCCAATACGGCTTGTCGCTGTCCCAGATCGCGTAGTCGGTGACCGCGTCGATCAGCTGGCCGGCCTTGTCGAGATACTGCTTTTCGCCGGTCAAGGCGTACATCAGCGAGACGAAGACCAGCGCGTTGCCGTCTTCGCGCTTGTATTCGCCGACTTTTTCCGGTCCGGCGGGACGGTTGGCGATGTCGGCGTC
Source organism: uncultured Victivallaceae bacterium (assembly GCA_964599205.1). Lineage (GTDB taxonomy): Bacteria > Verrucomicrobiota > Lentisphaeria > Victivallales > Victivallaceae > JAVBUI01. The sequence goes on along the minus strand of CAZRFG010000084.1, from coordinate 9,207 downwards.
GAAGCGGGCGCGATAGCGCTCGAAACGGGCGCGGTAGAGCGGGTCGGACGCAATTTTCGCTTTGATCTCGTCAAGGGTGGCGCGATCGGTGAAGAGCTTTGGGCGGGCGGCGGCGGCGACCGCGGCGCGCGGCGCGGCGCCGGGCCAGGCGAGGTTGGGATCGGCGAAGTACGCCTTCAAGATATCGTTGTGGTCAAAAAGGGTGTCGTAGATCGCAAGCTTGCGGATTTTGAGCCGGCCGTCGCCGCCGACCAGCACCGCGTCGCCGCTTTTCTCCAGCCGCGCCGGCATCGAGCCCGCCAGCGAGCGGTCAACGTGGAACTGGACCTTGTCCAGCGCGTACCCCACCGCCAGCAGCGCCGGGGCCTTGGCGGCGATCTCGCCGCGGCCGGGGAGCTGGGCCGGTTTGCCGGAAGCGTCCGGCACCTGGATCAGCCAGAGGAGCGGTTTGTCGCCTTTGCCGGAAGTGACGGTAAGCTTCTTGTTTTCGACGCCGAAAGGCAGTTCGAGCACTTTGCCGCCGGTGGCGCCGTCGAGCTCGCCCCACACCGCGACGGTGCCGCTCGCGGGAAGTTTGGCCGCGTCCAGGCGGAGTTTCTCGCCCTTGGCGAGTTCGAGCGCGCCGTCGCGCTGAAATTCCTTGAGCGGCTGCGCTTTGCCCCCGGCGAGCACGGCGAGGACGGGGTCCTGGACCGGCTTGGCGAAATCGAATTCGAGCTGCGGCTTGAGCGGCTGCGACGGCGGCCGGTTGACCGGCGGCAGCGCGGCGGCGAGCGAAACGGCGGCGGTGAGCGCCAGAATAAGGGCGGCGGATTTCATCAATTTATCTCCAATCCCAGTAGTTTTCGTTGACCGAGTTCCAGTTGTAGAACGGTTGGGCGGTGTAGATCGGCAGATTGACCATCACCGCGCCCGGCTCCTGGTTGGCGACCGATTTTTCGCTGCTGACGTGGCCGTCGACCCACAGCGAGTTGACCATCCCGGCGTGGCGGGCCATCGGGCGGCCGCCCCAAGTCTGGGCCATGTCCTCGACGGTATGAATCCCGGCGCTCAGCGAAGCGGCGTCGATCGCGCCGGTATCGAGGTGGGAAAAGGTCTGGCTGGGCTTGCGCACCCGTCCCATTTTCGGCGGCGGGCCAAAGGTGGTGAAGGCGGTGGTGCTGGGCTGCGTTCCTTCATTCCGGGCGGAAGTGCCGAGGTTGCGGTAGTTGTAGCCGTAATCGACCGCGGTCAGCGCGCTGTAGATCGGATAGGTCACCGGCGAGGCGTAGTTGGCGTCGCGGAGCTTGATCCGGTTGGCGGTGTTGTCGACCAGCGCTTCGGGACAGAAAAGCGGCTTGACCGACTTGATATAGCCCATCATGCCGAGCGCGCCCGCCCAGTAGAGGCGGCCGGTATTGGAACCGAACTTGACGCCGTCCTGTTGGTGGGGATAGAAGTACTCATCGCTGTCCTGCTGGTACATCGCATTGTACAAACCGAGCTGTTTCAGGTTGTTGGAGCAAGTGCTCCGGCGCGCGGTTTTGCGCGCATTGTTGAGGGCGGGCAGCAGCATCGAGGCGAGAATTGCAATGATGGCGATCACCACCAGCAATTCAATCAGCGTGAAGGCGTTTCTTCTCATCGGTATTTCCTTTGTTTGATGAAGTGAAAAACATTTTCTTCTTTTACAAATTATACCGGATAAAATGACAAAAACAATAGCAAAAACCCCATCTTTTTGACGATTTTCAAATATTCCACATTTGAACTTGGTAAAATTTGGGGTTATAATTGAAATATGTTACAAAAACCGAAAACCTGCCGCATTGCCGGCCGGAGGAGGGTTCGCCGATGGGCATGTCGTTCGCGCTGGAAAAGGACGGCCGGATTTACCGGCTCTGTCCAGAACCGCACAAGATCCACCACGCGGTCTACCGGCCGTCGTTCCGCTTCGACAAGCACATTCACCCGGCCTATCATCTGATTCTGGTCGACCGCCGGGTATGCACGCTGGAAGTAACCGGGTACCCGCCGGTCCTGTGTCCGCCGCGGTCGCTGGTCCTGATCAATCCCGATGTCGAGCATCACTTCATCTACACCGAGCCGGAGGGGACCGAGCACAACTCGCTGATCTGGCTCTTTGTCGACGACCACGGCGATATCCTGCGGCTGCCGCTCCAGTCCTTCGGCGGCGGCGATCCCAAATATGCGAGGCCGTACCTTTTGAAACTGCTGACGCCGGTCGAGACCGCCAATTTCCTGCGGGTGCATCGCGACGCCGAAAAATTCGCCCGCAGCGACAACCAGTTCGTCGCTTCGCTCAAATTTTTCAAGCTGGTCAGCCTGGCGATGGAGCTGCTGCTCGGCGACGACTTCCACAAGAGCGCCGCGCCGGTCGAGCCGACCGGGGCCGAAGCGCTGGAGGAACACATCTCGCTGTTGATCGAGAATAATTTCGTCTACCGCCACTTTGACCTCAATTACATCGCCAATGAGCTCGGCAAACATCCCAACTACCTCAACAGCGTCTTCTCGAGCGTCCGCGGCATCGGGCTCGGCGAAGCAATCCGCATCCGCCGGATCGAGCACGCCAAAGAGCTGCTGGCGGGCTCCAACGACCGGATCAAGGATATTTTTGACCAATGCGGCTTCGCCCGGCAGAACTATTTCGCCTGCGCCTTTCGCCGCGAAACCGGGATGACTCCGCTCGAATACCGCAAGAAATTCCGCGGCGGCGGCAAGGATGAAAAGAAGTAAGCGGATGGCTGCGCGACGCCCGCGCGGGACGGCAAAAGACGAAGCCCGGCCCGGTCGGGCCGGGCATGTCGTCAAGCCTCAGCGGACGCTCAAGTCGTCGAGCTTGATCACCTCGGTCCGACCGTGCCAGGTGAGCTCAAAGCAATTGCCGTCGCGTTTATTCAGGGTCGGCAGCTCCTCGCCCGCCCGGAGCGGGATCAGCAAAGTGGCAAAACGGCCATCGCTCCGCCCGGCAAGCTTCATCGATACCGTGGTCGCGGGGTGGAGCGCGGTGTCGTTGCGCCCGACATACCAGCCCGCCACCCGCGGCTTCAACTGCCCGGAGACGGTGGCGACCTCAAGACCGTCCGGCAGCAGCGGCAGAATCAACACGTCGTACTTTTTGCCGAACTCGGAGCGCAGCGCACCGGGGAACTCCGGAACCGGTTTGAGTTTGAGTGTATCGAGTTGGAAAAGAAGTTCGTAGTCGTGCGCCTTGCCGTCGCGCGACTGCAGCGTATCGACCACACAGAAGAAGTCCGGCTTGAAGAAGCGGACTTCCCGGGTATGGGTCGCCGGCTTCAGCCGCTTCGGCCCGAACTCATCGGTATAAGCAGCGCGGGCGTAATCATACTCCGGCGCGGCAACCCAGACCGCATCGGCTTTTTCGCCCGGCTTGAGCTTGAGCGGGCCCGGCCGGTTCTGCCCCTCGCCGTCGACCAGCACGGTATTGTGGCCGGCGGCGGAAATTCCATATTGGCGGGTCGGCGAGCTCTCGTACTGCCCGCCGCCGTCGTCGAAAATCAGCTCCTCGTCTCCCTGATAAAGATTGATATTGAGCTTGTCCTGATGCATGTGCCCGGCGCCCAGCGGACCGACATCGAAGCACAGATATGCCGCTTCCGGCCCCCAGTCCGAGCGCATCGCGATGAATCCGGCATAAGGCAGCATCCGCGATGCGGTCGGTCCCGCCGGAGCCTCGCCTCCGGCGCGTTTTTCGGCAACCCAGCGGAACTCCCGGCGTCCGGGAAACAGCCGCGAGGCCGAGTCGACGATGTCCCCGGTACGCTTGGTGTAGGTGTCGTTGGTGCGCGGCTGGGTCAAGCCGGGAGTGGCCAGCGCGAGATAGGCATCGGCAGCTTTTTCCATCAGCACCGCGAAGTCGGGCGGGAATTCGGCGGTGCGCTGGTACATTTTGCCGAGCTCATACATGCCGAAAGCGCAGTTGAAGGTCACGGCGTGATAGTCCGGCGACAGCTCGTTCTGCATCCCGTCCGGCAGGATCTGGTCGCGGAGCGCGGCGGTGAGTATCCGGCTCGATTGGGTGCGAATCGCTTCGGCGTCCTTGAATTCGGGATAGAGCGTGCCGAAAAAATAGGCCCCGTTCATCTCCATCATCAGCCAGTTGCCGCCGGTTTTGTGCTCCATCACATGTACCGCCTGACGGTGCATCGAACCGAGCATCAGGCATAACGTCTCGTCGCTGACCTCCGGAGCTTTGCGGAAAACTTCAAAAGCCAGGGGCCAGGAGCCCATCAGCCGCAGCCCGGTTTCGATCGTCCGCCAGGCGCTGCCGGGACCGTTCCACTTTTCGGGCGGTTCGGTCTGGGCAATCCAGTCGCGCATCTGAAGGTTGAAAGCGGCGGCGTACTCCTTTTTGCCGCTCTGGCTGTAGGCGGCCGCCATATTGCCCCAGAAGCCGTGGCGGTTGAGCTGCCACAGCCACTCGTGATTGCGCGGCCCCTTGATCGCGGTGGGGTCAAAAAGAAAGTCGATCCGGCCTCCGGGAAAACGCCACGGGATGTTGACCGAACTCACCTCGCCGCGCACCGCCTGATCGGCGCGCTTGAGATCGGCCGGTTTCAAGGTCAGGGTGCGGTAGCGGGGACTCGCCGGGCGTTCGCGGTAATAGCGGGCGACGACACGGATTGCGGCTTCGCGATCTCCGTTTTTGAGGGCGTCGGCATACTCTTTGCCGATTGCCTCGGGATTGAGGTATTTGAAGAGTTCGTCGAGCTGCCGGTCGCGTTTGGCCGGAGTCAGCTCCGGCAAGTCGGACGCCGCAACGGCAATGCCGGCGGCAAACGCCGCCAGCGGCATGGCGGCTCGAAAGATGGTTCTCAGGTTCAAGTGTCGCATGATGTCTCTCTTTTTCTTACATTTTACGCGAAGGAACGAAATGATCCGATCCGCCCGCCGCACCGGGCAGGATTGCCACCGGAGATTTCTCCCTTTCGCAATTATAATCACCAAAAATCAAAAGCCAAGACCGCCGCCGGAAAAAAGTGAAATTAATTTGACTGCGGACATGAATTTGCACAGCCCCATGATATTTTATAAATATGGGCTCTTCGAACAGGAGGAAAGCGATGGCGGGCAAAGCAGCATGGCAGGCGTTGCATCTGGAGTTTCCGGACAAGGTGCCGCGCACCGAGTATTCGGCGCATTTTCATTGGCCGCTGGTCAAAGCGGTCACCGGCATCGACGCGATGGCCGAGCCGGAGCGGCGGCAGCAGGCGTCGAGCCGGTTCGTCGCGGCATGGGACTACGGCATGATGTGGAATGTCCTCATCCACAGCAATTTTCTTGAAGAAAAAGGCGGCCGGACCACCAAAATGGGGCACGCCGAGTATCAGGTCGGCGGCACCGATTTTGACCCCACCGTGCGTTTGGCCTTTGCCGAGCCTGAGGAGGCGCTCACCGTCGATCCCTGTCGCGAGTACGGCGAATTCGACCGTGCCGACTTGGTCCGCCGGTTCGAAGAAGACTACCGGACGGCGGTTCGCGACTATCCCGGCGCGCTCAATATGTCGGGGATCTACATCACGCTTTTTTCCGGCTTGATCGAAATCTTCGGCTTTGAGCAATTGCTCTACCTCATCGGTCTTTACGAGAAGGAGTTCGGCAAGTTCATCGACGGCTACGCCGCCTGGATCAGGCAGTTTTTCGAAGCCTACGCCGCCACCGACATTCCGGTGATGATGGTGCACGACGACCTCTGCTGGACCAGTGGGCCGGTTCACCATCCGGAGTGGTACCGCCGGGCGGTCTTCCCCCACATCGCCGAGCTGATCGGGATCGTCAAGCGGGCGGGGAAAAAGGTCTACTTCACTTCCGACGGCACCATCGACGAATTTTTCGACGACATCGTCGGCTGGGGGGTGGACGCGGTGGTGATGGAGCCGAGTTGCAATATCCGTCAATTCCTCACCCGCCACGGCAAGCGTTGCGGCGCGGTCGGCGGCATGGACTGCCGCGACCTGATGAGCCGGAGCGACGCCGAAATCGAGCGAGAGATGCGCGACTTGATGGCCTTCGGCAAACAATATCCCGGCTTCATGCTGGCGATCGGCAACCATATTCCCAACAACGTCCCGGTGGACAAAGCGCTCCTCTACCACCGCCTCTACGAAGAGCTGGCGACGCGCTGAGTTCACTTCGACGGGATCCCGGCAGCGCTGATGGTGAAACTGAGCGGCACGCGCAAAGTTGCGCAACCGTTCTTGTCCAACGACTGAAGGTGACCGTCAAGGAAAAGTATATTGCCGCGGTCGCCGTGGCGAAGTTTAACTCCGCCGGCACTCTCCGCAACGTCGATTTTGAAGCGAAATTTGCCGCGCATGATCAGATCCGGATTGGCCGCGCCGACGGTATAGCCGCAATCAGCGTTGAGCGGAATCGCCGCCGGCGCCTTGGCACGTTTGATGATCAGAAATTTATTGTTGATGTCAACCCGCTTCCAGATGTCACCGATATCGCGCTTGATGACATCGCCGACGGCGGTCGGCCACAGATCGGAGTCTCCGATGGCGACGATCCCGTAGGTGTACTGCGAAGTTTCGAACGTTTTAACGTCAGGCAGCGGCGCGCCCGGACAGTAGAAGACTTTGTCCGGCAGATTGCCGAAAGAGGGAACTTTGGTATTGATGCCGCCGGTGCTGTAATATTGGGTATTGCCGATAAACGCGCTCCACGGCACGCCGCTGGCGTTGGGCAGCGAACTGCAGACGACCAGATGGCCGTCGGAGTCATCCGCGTACATGGCTTCGGCCATGCCGACTTGCTTCAGATTGTTCATGCACTCGGTGGCCCGTGCTTTTTCGCGAGCTTTGTTGAGCGCCGGCAGCAGCATGGCGGCGAGAATCGCGATAATGGCGATCACGACCAAAAGTTCTATTAGAGTGAATTTCGCCTGGTTCATTGTCTCCCCCCGATGGTTGTGGCAAATGGTGTTGAACTTGTCGATGAGCATATTTTCATTCCTCCTGTATTTGCGAACTGCTGATGACGAAGCGAACCGGATAGAGTTTTTGCACCGTCGGGATTTTTTCCCCGGCACGGCGGCAATCGAGCAGATGCTTGACCGCGGTATAAGCCATTTGGTAAAGCGGCATCTCGGCAAAGGTGACGGACTGAGACTCTTCGTCATCGCACGGAACGAAGTCGAAACAGAACACCGCAATATCCCGCCCGACCACCCGTCCGGACTGCTGACAGGCCCAGAGCACATACTTGAGCGCCGGATACAGCGGGACGAAAAGAGAGTCGACTTCGGGGTGACGGATCAGAAAATCGCGGATGTCAAGTCCCATCGCCGCCGGTACGCCGGTCTGGCAATCGAGGCTTTCAACGCCGCATTCCGCGATCCCGCGCCGGTATCCGCGCATGCGGACCGCATCAATATAGCTGTGAATGGCGGCGCAGTGGATAAAAGCGAATGTTTTTCCTCCCAGGCATCTCAGAAAATGGATCGCCCGGGCGGCCTCCAATTCGTAATCCACAGCGAAATAAGATAGATTTTCAATCGCGGTAATGCGATTCAGCACCGCGAGTCGCACATCGCAGGCGGCAACTTCCGCTTCCCGGCCGCGATATGGATCAAGATCCGAATATCCGATAATGAGGTAACCGTCAAAGGATTGCTGCCGGTCGGCCATGAATTCTTCAAATGAACAGTAGCAGAGTTGCCCCCCGCCGTCGCGGCAAGCCGCCTGCGCGCCTTCGGTAATCGGCTGCGAATAATGAGCCTCCAACCACAACGGCGCCATGCCGATGCTCAACTTGCGAACCGGCTCCGGCTCTGCCATCTCGTTGATCACCCGACCCTTGCCGGGCAGACGCCGGATCAGTCCGCGTTCCTCGAGCAGCGCCAGCGCCTTGCGGATCGAGGGGCGGCTGAGATTGTAGCGGCCACACAATTCCGCTTCCGAAGCCAGCAGACTGCCCGGCGGCAAATAATGAGTGGCAATCTGGTCGCGCAACTCATCAGTCACCCGCAAATAATCGTATTTCATCTTTGCAACCCCATAAATTACATGTAATTTTTACTTGTTAATTATCATTATAGTATAAATCCGAAGCGATGTCAAGGGTTGATCGGACGAAAATGTAAAAAAATTTACATATAAGTCACAAAATATTACAGACAAACAAATTAGCAATTAACAAAAATGCAAAACCCCGGACAAAGCGGTTATATCCGGGGAATGGAAGTGAAGTTGAGTACGGTCTCCGGGGTATTTTTCCACGCGCAGTGGGAGCAATAGACGTTTTCGCCCGCCGCGACTTTGGCCCGGAAGGCGGCGGCCGCCTCGCTCTGCCAGACGCCGGCGATGCCGAGGTCGCAGACGTTGCCGAAGGTGACGTCGGTGAAATCGGTGCAACTCCCGGATTCGCCGTTGAAGAGGATGCACAAGTGGCGGCCGGGCTCGCGGCAGGGAGCGCCGCCGGCGAAGTGGGGCATGAAGACGGTGGGGAGCGGGAATTCGACTTTTTTCAGTTTTTCGAGCGTCGCCGCCAGCATCGCCGGGTAGGCGGCGAGGGCGTTGTTGCGCCAGCGTGATCCCGCGCCGGGGGGGAGTTTTGCGGCATCGGCGGCGTCGAGGTAGATGAGTTCGTGGAGGATGACCCCGTCGGCGGCCATGCCGAAGGGAGCCTGGTCGATGGTGGGAATGGTGTCGGGAGAGAGGACGCTCATCACCGTGACCCGGGCGGAGCCGCCGTGGAGGCGGTCGAGGTTGGTTTTGACTTGGTAGTAGATCGCCGCGCCGCGGACGCGGTTGTGGACGGCTTCGGGGCCGTCGACGGAAACGAAGATTTCGCGGAATTTGGTTCGGAGTAGTTCGAGGTGGCGGTCGATCAAGGTGCCGTTGGTGACCAGGCTCAGGTTGAAGCCGCGGGCGTATGCGTCATTGGCGACTTCGGCGAAGCCGTCGAAAAGGAGGGGTTCGCCGCCCCATAATGTCAAGTTAATGCCGGGAGCGAAGCGCTCGAGTTCGGCGAGGAGGCGGAGGAAGTCGGCGGTAGTGAGGGCGCGGCCGGCTTTGCCGTCGAGTTCGCCGCCCCGGCCCTGCTGGCCGCAGAAGACGCAATTGAGGTTGCAGCGACGGGTCAGCTGAAAGTGGACGTGGGAGAGTTGTGGCATATTATCGAACCTCCGTTGCGGTAAATATGGTCAAATGGCTCCGCGTGCCGCAGTGCCCGTACTCC
>CAZRFG010000083.1:0-12174 GCA_964599205.1 uncultured Victivallaceae bacterium | reverse complement strand
TGCTCCGGCCGCGGCCGTCAAAGGCGGATCCGCCCGCAAGGGGCAGGGTTTCGCCGGTCAGGTTGAGCACGATGAGTTTGCCCGGCCCGGCTTCGGCGAGGATGGCCGGGAGAAGATCGGGGTCGTTTACAAAGACGATCCGCTCGCCCCGGCCGGTGACTTCGGCGGCGGCGGCGTTGGCAAGTTTGTAATGGATTCGCCAGCTTCCCCGGTTCAGCGTTTCACGGTGATCGCGGTAAAAGTCGAGCCAGTGCCGGATTAACGCGGTCGCCCCTTCGCTGAGCCCGGTCAGGTCCATCGACAGCATCGGCACTCCCGCCAGAGAAGCGATCAGGTGCCGCGCGATATTCACCTCGGATTCGTCGTCGCGCCAGAAAATCGGGTCGGCGTGGATCGGAATCCGGTCGCCCAGAGTGACCCGGAGCTGGCACAGCCGGTTGAAGTTGTCGAGGAAATCATACGGCACGTCTCCGGCGCGGAACTGAGTGGCGTAGGGGAGCGTCGCCGGGGTGGCGTAATGCTGGCGGAATTCGATCAGGGCGTCGGCTTTGGCGGCGCGGATCTGCCGGGCGAGTCCGGCCATCAACTCCAGCGCGGCGCGTCCGGTCGGCGTCTCCTGATCGGGGAGCAAGTAGTCGATGAAGTCGATTTTGAGCCCGTCAAGATTGTATTCGCCGACCAGACGGGCGATTTTGCCGGTGATCAGCTCGACCGCGCGGCGGGAATTGGGATTGAGGGTGTAGCTTCCCTCGCGACAGTCGGGGCCGAGGCCGTCGCGGATTTCGTCGATCACCCGGCTTTCGACCCCGATCAGCGGCGGCGCGGTCCAGAGGAGATAGCGGAGCCCGAGTTTCTGCATCCGCTTGACGTGATTGCGGAAATCGGGAAATTTGACCGCCGAAACCTCCCAGTCGCCGATGGCGCAGTACCAGTTGCCGATGTACTTCGGCGACACCCGTTTGGCGAGGTCAAAGCACCAGCCGTCGTCGATGATCAGAGTGCCGCAGCCGAGTTTGGCGGCGATCGCGGCGTTGGCTTCGACCCAATCCTGGGTCACCGCGGCGTGAACTGCGTACCAGCTGCAGAAAACCGGTTCCCATGCTCCGGCGGGAAAATCCGGGCGGACGATCCCGAGCGAATCGCGCCAGTCGGCGAGACAGGCCTGCCAGGGCCGCGGCCGGCGGTCAAAGGTGAACGCAAAGGGGGCCCCCGTCCGGGTGGTCACGGTGACGTCGTAAGTTCCCGCCTCCTGATTGATCACCGCATGGATCCGGGTGTCGTCGACGAGGTTGTCGAGCGCCAGCAATGCCCGGTTTTCGCCGGTGAGGTCAAAGAACACCAGACAGGGAAAACTTTTGGCGGCGGAGCTGATGCTCTCGATCGTCCAGTGAAGTTTCTGCGACGGCGTCCGGCATTCGGGCGCCCAGTAGCAATGGAGATCGCGGATCGGCACCGCCAGCTTGAGCATGACCCGGGTGGTTCCGGGGGAGGGGGTGATCGCGATTTTACCGTATGACGGCAGCGGCTGTTCCTGGAAAAGACGGTCGTCGAAGAAAATCCTGAGCATAAAGACCTCGCTTTTTGGGAAGATGTGATTACCGTACCCGCGGTTATGACATTGTCAAACATGCCGGCGGAAAAAATATGAACTTTTTTTGATTGACTTGCAAGAAAACCGGTTTTTTCAACGTTATAGTAGAATATATCATTTGTCAAAACCGGGAACGATCAAGCGATGAGCTCGTTGCGCACCATGTTCACCGGAGAGGTGAATTTTCATGCGTGAACATACCGAAAAACTCGGCACCGCGCCGGTCATGCCGCTGCTGCTGAAACTGGCGCTGCCCTCGATGGTCGGACTGATCATCGGCAACCTTTACGTGATCATCAACCGGATTTTTGTCGGAAAATTCGTCCACGCCACCGGCCTCGCGGCGATCAATGCGGCAATGCCGATCACCATGATCATTTTCGCCATCGCGATCCTGATCGGGCGCGGTACCGCGGTGCTCTATTCGATCGAACTCGGCCGCAAGAATTACGCCGAGGCGCAGAAGCTTTTCGGGATGTCGATGCTGCTCTATATCGTAGCTTCGGGGGTGATCACCATCGGCGGGTTGCTTTTCCTCGATCCTTTGCTGTATCTCTTCGGCATTCCCGACGAGGCGCTTCACTTCGGGCGGGAGTATCTCTCGGTATCGCTCCTCGGCACCATCTTTGCGATGCTCGGCTTCCAGAACAACCTGATCCGGGGCGAGGGGTACTCGGGCCTGGCGATGTGCACCCAGTTGATCGGGGCGGTGCTCAATGTGCTGCTTGACGCGCTTTTTGTGGTCTATTTCCGCTGGGGCATGGCGGGGGCGGCGTGGGCGACGGTGATTTCGCAGGGGATTTCGGCGCTGTGGGTGATGTGCTACTTCCGCTCCCGGCGCAGCATCGCCAAGCTCGACTGGCGCACCTTCCGCTTTTACGGCAAAGACTATTTGTGGCGGATTCTCTACAACGGCTGTTCGCCGTTTGCGATCAACATCGCCGGGAGTCTGATCTGGACCATCCAGAACCACATGCTGCTTTATTACGGGAGTCTGCTGGCAATGTCCGCCTTCGGGGTGATCCTGACCCTCAACCAGCTGCTGATGGGGCTGATTTTCGGCATCTGCATGGGGATGCAGCCCCTGGCCGGGTACAACTTCGGGGCGCGGATGTACGGCCGGGTGCTCGACTCGTTCCGCTCGACGGTGGTGCTGGCGGCGCTGTTTGCGATCGTGCCGTATCTCTTTGTCCAGATTTTCGCCCGCGAAATTTTCACCTTGTTCGTCAATTCGTCGGATACCGAGCTGATTGAACTCGGCGTCTACTCGATGCGGCGCTTCCTCCTGCTGTTCCCGATCGGGGCCGGCAGCATTCTGGTCTCGCAGTATTTCCAGAGCATCGGCAGCGCACCGGTGGCGCTGTTCATCGCGATGACCCGGCAGATCGTCTTTCAGATCCCGCTGGTGCTGCTGCTGCCGCTGTGGTTCCGCTACGACGGGGTGCTCTTCGCCGGGCCGGTGGGGGATTCGCTGGCGTTCTTCGTCGCCGCTTTTCTGATGCAGCGCGAGTTGCGCCGCCTCCGCGCCGCCGCCGAAGGCGTCCGGCCTTATCCGGACCGCAAATACGGCACCGTCTGAAGTTCCCGATGACGTTCTTTTCGCGCTCTCTTTTTGATAAATTTTCATATTTGTCAATATTTTTATTTGAATTTTCATATTTGTCAAATAAATTATCAAAAAGGGGACATCATCATGCGCGATCCATTGAGCATCTTCGGAATTGAAATCAAGAAAAAACGCAAGGAGCAGGAGATCACGCTGCAGGCGCTGGCCGAACGGACCGGGCTGACCGCGGGCTTGCTCTCGAAAATCGAGAACTTCCGCACCATCCCCTCGCTGCCGGTGCTGATGACGATTATCGCCGCCCTCAAAATCGACCCGGCCGAGCTTTTTCGCGGACTCAATCAAGTCGCTAAATCGAAGTATCTTTTGATCCGTTCCGCCGACCGCAAGCCGGTCGAGCGCGAAGAGAGCCGCAAGTTCCATTATGAGCTGATTCTGGAAGCGCCGCTTCCGGTCGGCGGCAATATGCAGCTGATGTTCGTGCGCATGCCGGCGGGCTCGGGCGGCGCTCCGGTGACCACCGACGCGGACGAGCTCCTTTATATTCTTGAGGGCGAGTTCAACTACCTCGTCGACGGCGAGCGCGTCCGGCTGGCGGCCGGCGATACGCTCTTTTTTGACGGGCGGCTGCCGCACGGACCGGAGAAGCCGGGTGAAGCCGGTTCGCTTCTGGCATTTTATTTCTTTCAGCAGGTTTCATAAGGCGCGGAGGATGCGGTGGCGATTTTCTGTGCTCTGCTCTGCCTTGTTTTTGCCGCGCTCAACGACTTGCTGTTCAAATTTTTTGCCCGCAAGCCGCGTTCGCGCGGTATTTTTGTGGCGATCATCGGCGTTGTCTGGCTGGCGGTGGTGGCCGTCAGCGTCAAAACCGACGAGGTGGTCTGGGGGCCGACCCTGTGCTGGGGGCTGATCTCGGGCATGTTCTCGGTGACCGGCAACCTGCTGCTGATCGAGGCGATGGGTAGTCTCGGGGCCGGACTCTGCTCGACCGTTTACCGGCTCAACCTGGTTCCGGTGGCGATCGGGGCGGCGCTGCTGCTCGACGAGAAACTTGCCCGGCATCAATGGTTCGGAGTCGGTTTCGCGGTGCTCGCAGTGCTGGCTTTCTGGCCCCGGAGCCGCCTGCCGCATCCGGCCGGGGAGCATCGTTCGCTGCGGGTCGCGTTCGCCATGATCATTCTCGCGGCGCTGCTGCGAGCGGGGATGGGGTTGAGTTACCGATACGGCTTTCTTCACGAAGCCGACCGGGCGACGGTGACCGCGATCAATGCGCTCTGCTGGATCGGCGTCGGGCTGGCGTATGCCGGCTTTCGCGAAAAGCATGACGGCGCGCCGTTGAATTTGAGGATGATCGGCTACGGCATGCTTTCCGGCGTGCTGGTCGGCGGCATTTCGATTACCATGTCGATGTCGCTCAAGTACGGCGAGGCGGCGGTGGTGCTGCCGATCGCCCAGATGAGTTTTCTCTTGACCGCGCTTTTGAGCATCCGGCTGCTGAAGGAAAAATTTACGCCGCGCTTCGGCGCGGCCTTGCTTTTCGGGATTACCGCAATTATTTTGTTGGTGTTGTGAAAACGGCGAAAGGAGTCGGCGATGACGGATGAAGCGTTTGAAATCGTGCCCCGGATTATCCGGGCTAATGAAGGGTCGCGTATTACCGTGGCGGGGCGGTTTGAATTGCAGCGGTTTTCCCGGCTGGCCGGGGAGGGACGGCTGACGCTCGAGTGGATCGAGGCGGCGGGAACGCTCAACCGCGGCGAACGCGCGGGCTGGGGCGAATACCATGCTTCCGGCGTCGAACTCTTCGCCGGCGACCCCGACCGGATCGCCTTTAAATTGCCGCCGGTGGGGGAGGGGGAGGTGCACTGCCGGCTTTTTCTCGAACGCGAAGGGAGCCCGCGGTCGCTGGTTTGCGAATTCGGGGTCTACGCCCTCAAGCCCGACCTCTACGCCAGGCGGCCGTTTCGCGGCGACCTCCATGTCCACAGCAGCTACTCGGCCTGCGGCAACCCCAATGACGACCCCAAGTTCATCGCCGCCAAGGCGCGTTTGCGTGGTCTCGACTTCATGGCGCTCACCGACCACATGCAAATGGGGCCGTCGCGCCAGGTCCAGGCCTTCGTCGGCGAATTCGACACCGATTTTGCGATTTTTCCCGGCGAGGAAGTCCATCTGCTCGAAAAACGGCTGGAAAGTCTCTTCCGCCGCAACCAATTCCTGCCCGCCATCCATCTGGTCAACTTCGGCGGCGAAAGCGGAGTGGGCGAGTACGCCAATGCCAATTTCGAGCGCTACCTCGCGGCGATTCAAGCTCAGGCGGCGAAGCTCGACCCGGCCTTTCCCGAATCGATCCGCTTTCTGATGGCCGGGGCGGATTGGATCATCGAGCGGATCCACGAGGTCGGTGGGCTGGCGATTTTCTGCCATCCCTTCTGGCGGCCGGAGCACCGTTACAACCTGCCGGGGCCGGTCCGGGAGCATATCCTCGCCAACAGCAAGTTCGATGCGATGGAGGTGATCGGGCTCGGCGCGACCGCCGCCGACAAGCCGTGCGCGGCCTATCGCGAGAGCAACCAGCTCTGCCTCGCCTGGTGGCAGGATGCGTCAATCAAAAAGGGCCGGATGATTCCGCTGGTCGGCACCACCGACAGCCACGCCACGCTTGATTTGCTCGGACATCAGTATACCCTGGTGTTCGCCGAAGATCTCTCCTATTCCTCGATCGCGGCGGCGATTCGGCGCGGCGATTCGGTCGCGGTGAGCGCCTGGCCGGGCGAACGGCCGCAGCTCTACGGCGACTTCCGGCTGGTTCAGTTCGGCTACTTCCTGCTCCGCGAATTCTATGGCGCGCACGATGTCATCTGCCAGCGCGAGGGCCGGTTGATGCTCGACCGGCTGCGCGGCGAAAGCGCCGACCGTGAGGCGATGGCGCGCTTTTTTAAACACAATTACGCGTAAGCGGCCGAAAAATCTCGATTCGCGCCTTGCATCTTGACGGAAAATACACTATAATAGGATTGTTTCAAAATTGTTGAGTTTGAAGCAATCCTGATCCCGTCACAATATCAAGGAGATATGGATGCAATGAAAAAGCGTTTTTTCACGTTGATCGAATTGCTGGTGGTGATTGCGATCATCGCCATCCTGGCCTCCATGCTGCTCCCGGCTTTGAACAAGGCGCGCGAAAAGGCGAAACAGGCGAGCTGTGTCAATATCCTGAAGCAGCTCACTTTGTCCGAATTCCAGTATTCCGGCGACTATGACGATTTCACCGTGCTCTGCGCCGGGCCGGGCGCTTACTGGTACTCCGCCAAAGGGCTGGGCCCGTACGCGCCGAGCCTTTTCGTCCGCAAATCCCCGGCGGCGCTCAATCCGGCGCTGCCGATGTGTCCGTCCTGTCCGCCGGAGGACGGGCTGGTGTTCCGTTTCCCGGCCTCCCCGACCAACTTCCGCAACGCCTCCTGGGGCGGCTACACCCATACCCGCGCCAGCGGTTACCTCTCGGGCTCGGTGACCACCACCAAGCGCTTCAAGATCAACCAGATCAAGGGCTCCTCCCACAAGATCGCGCTGGCCGACGGCGAATACCACGAAGGCGGCAACGGCGACAACATGTGGTCGGCCACCATCACGCCGTCGAGCATCCGCTGGGAACGGCACAACAATCAGAACCGCGCCAATATCGGTTATTACGACGGCCACGTCGATTCGCTGCCCTACCGTCCCGGCAAGTCGACGCTGGTTGACGGCATCGAGCAGCAGTACTATTATTACGAGCTGGATAAATAGAGCCGGTTCACCCGCCGGAGACGATCCGGAACATATTGAGTTCGGCCCCCTCCTGGAGCGGCGCGCTCAAACTCGCCTCAGTGCTGAAAAGCGCGCCGTCAAGTTCGACGATCACGCATTTGAACTCGATTCCCTGCGACTTCAGGAACTCCGCCAGGTTTGCGGCGGAGGTTTCCACTTCACGTCCCTGAAAAATGATTTTCATGGTCACTCCCGGTTTGCGTTGGCGGTGAAAAGGCCGAGTTGGCGAACCAGCTTCCGATCCTCCTCCACGCTCCGGCCGCGGGTGGTGAGGTAGCCGCCGGTGATCATGCTGTTCATGCCGGCGAGCATCAGGAGCCCCTGGAAGTCCTTCATCGCGGTTTCGCGTCCGGCGGCGAATTTGAGGGTCTTGGCCGGATTGACCAGCCGGAACACCGCGAACGCCTTGGCCACCTCGGCGGGCTCCATGATCGTCAGGCCCTCGAGCGGCGTTCCCTTGATCGGCAGCAATACGTTGAGCGGGATGCCGTCGACGTCGAGCTTGCGGCAGGCGAACGCCATTTTGACCCGGTCGGCAGGGCTTTCGCCGAGGCCGAAAATCCCGCCGCAGCAGATCGAAACCCCGTATTTCTGGAGCGACTTGATGGTGGCGATTTTCTCATCGACCGAGTGGGTGCCGGAGATCAGCTCGGCGTAGCGCTCCGGATTGGTCTGGAGATTCATATTGTAGCGCCACGCGCCGTGCTCGGCGAGCAGCCGTGCGGTTTCGTCGGAGAGAATGCCGATCGAGGCGCAGATGTTGAGGTCGGGGAATTCAGCACGCAAGGCGTCCATGCAGGCGAGGATCTGCCGAAACTCCGCATCCGGCTCGGCATAGCCCCAGCCGCTGGTGACGATGCCGTAGGTGCGGACGCCGGCTTCATATACTTTGCGGGCGCTCTCGACAATCGCCGCGGGCTCCAGCAGCTCATAGGTTTCAATCCCGGTCTGGTGGTGGCCCGACTGGGCGCAGAAGCGGCAGTCCTGCGAACAGACCCCGGATTTGGCGTTGACGATCGAGCACGGCACGATCTCAGGCGAAAACCGGTCCCGGACTTTATTGGCGAGCGAAACCAGGTCGAGGATGTCGTTTCCCTCAAGTTCGATCAGTTCGAGCGCTTCCTTTTCGCTCAATTCCTGGCCGTCAAGGACTTTGTACGCGTTGACGATGGCCGGGTGGATCTTCATGCTTTCCCTTTCCGGAAGTGCGCGGAGTCGCCGCGCGCTCCCCAATTGATGGTTTCCCCGATCGCGAGCAGCCGCCAATTGAGGCAACTGCGGCATTGCGCGGCATTCTCGTCGAGACAGGGTTTGTTCTGGTATAACTGATAGGCCGAGCGGTACTCGGTGTCGGTGACGTTGGGCATGATGATGTTGGCGCCGGCCATCACCCCTTTTTCGCGGCCGGTGTCGTCGAGCGCCTGGAGCGCGGTGGCGGCGGCGATGTTGACGTCGTGAAGATAGAGCCGGGTGACCGCGATCATCCGGAGGCCGAGCTCGAGTTGCCTCGCGGCGTACTCCTGAGTCAATTCGCGTCCGGCCCCGAGCGGGGTGTCGGGGTGGGGGATATAGGGGCCCATTCCGATCATATCGAGGTCGATTTCGCCGAAGAAGACGATGTCGCGGGCGAGTTCCTCGAGGGTCTGGCCGGGGAGGCCGGTCATCACCCCGCTGCCGGTCTGGTAACCGAGGCGCTTGAGCGTTTTGAGGCAATCGACCCGGCGCTCAAACGAGTGGTCGGCGGGGTGGAGCCGGGCATAAAGCGCCGGATCGGAACTCTCGATCCGGAGGAGATAACGGTGCGCCCCGGCTTCGAGCCAGCGGCGGTACACTTCCAGGCTCTGTTCGCCCAGCGACAAGGTGACGCCGAGCTCGCCCCGGGTCGCGTCGCGGAGGCGGCGGAGAATGCGCTCGATCGAGGCGGTGTTCTCCTCCGACTCGAGCTCGCCCGACTGGAGCACCACCGAGCCGTATTTTTGCTCGTAAGCCCAGAGCGCCATCCGGGTGATCGCCTCCTCGTCGAGGCGGTAGCGCTTGACCTTGGCATTGCCGCGGCGGATGCCGCAGTAGTAACAGTCCTTGGCGCAGAGGTTGCCGAATTCGATCAGGCCGCGGAGCGAAACGACTTTGCCGATATGGCGGAGTTTGAGCTCGTAGGCGGCGGCGAAGAGCGCGGACGGGTCGGGGGCGGCGAGCAACTCGGCCAGCTCGGCGACGCTCAGGTTGCGGGGACGCGCCGCGGCTTTGGCAAGCAGCGCTTTCACAAATCCACCCCGTCGATCAGGCCGCCCCCCAGCACCCGGCCGTCGGGGCCGTAGAGCACCGCCGACTGGCCGCGGGCGGGGGCGAAGAGGCCGTCGCCGGCTTCGATCTCGAACCCGTCTTCGGCGGCCCGGCGGACGGTTGCCGGCAAAGGTTTCCCGGCGGAGCGGATTTTGATCCCGACTTCGCTTCCCGCCGCGGGGAGGGGGGCGAGGTAGTTGCAGTTGACCGCGGTCAAACGGCGGCGGCGCGTATCCTCGACCGGGCCGACCACCACTTCGTTGCGGCAGGAATTGAGCTCGATTACATAGAGCGGGTGTTTGGCGGCGATCCCGAGTCCCTTGCGCTGGCCGATGGTGTAATGCCAGAAGCCGGCGTGGGCGCCGAGAACCTTGCCCGCCGCGTCGACGATGTTGCCCGGCCGGTCCGGGGTGGCCAGGAGCTCGGTGTGGTCGCCGCTGTAGAAGTCCTGGCTGTCCGGCTTGTCGTGGATGGCAAGCTTGAACCGCGCCGCCGCTTTCCTGACCTCGCTTTTGGCGAGCGCGCCGAGCGGGAAAAGCAAGCTCTCCAGCTGCCGCTTCGGCAGCCGGTAGAGGAAATACGATTGATCCTTGGCCGGATCGGCCCCGGCGAAAAGGCCCGCGCCGTCGCCGGTTTCGGCGATCCGGGCGTAATGCCCGGTGGCGAAGCGCTCGAAGTCGAGCCCGGAGCGGCGGGCGAGATTGGGGAGAACCCCGAATTTCATCAGGGCATTGCAGCGGACGCAGGGATTGGGGGTGCGTCCGGCGAGGTACTCGGTGCGGAAATAGTCGAGCACCACGGTTTCGTACTCGGCGGCGCAGTCAAAGACGTGGTAGGGGATGTCGAGCTCGCGGCAGACCTTGGCCGCGACCCGGATATCCTCCTCCTCGCCGGGGCCGAAACAGGCGTCGCGGTCGCCGCCGCGATATTTGCCGTCGCGCCAGATTTTCATGGTGATGCCGACGACTTCGTGCCCGGCTTCCCGGAGCAGAGCCGCGGTCACCGCCGAATCGACGCCGCCGGAGAGGCCGACTGCGATTTTCATGGAGTACCCCTTTCGGCTTGGCTCAAAAAGTGGAGGGTTCGGCGGTCGTCACGACAGCCGCTTCCGGCTCCGGCTCCTTGACGCCGCCGGCAAAGAAGAATGCGGTCGCACTCAAACTGATTATAAACGATAAAAAACTCATCGCATCCTCCTTTCCGGACGGCATTCAGGTTTGGTCAACTCAGATCAGCGCCAGCGCGTCGTCGAGCGCGCCGAAGATGTCGTCGATGTGTTCGAGGCCGATCGACAGCCGGATCAGCTCCGGTACCAGGCCGCCTTTGCGCTGATCCTCGTCGGAGAGCTGCGAATGGGTGGTGCTCGCCGGGTGGATGATCAGGCTCTTGGCGTCGCCGACATTGGCGAGCTGGCTGAAGAGCTCGATGTTGTCGACTAATTTACGAGCCTCGGCGCTGCCGCCCTTGACTCCGAAAACCACCATGCCGCCGGCTCCGCTGGGCAGATATTTCGCCGCCAGCTCGTTGCCGGGGAGGCCGGGATACTTGATCCAGGCGACCTTGGGATGTTTGCGGAGGTGCAAGGCGACTTTGACCGCGTTTTCGCTGTGGCGGGCGACCCGCAGCGGCAGCGACTCGACGCCCTGGAGGAAAATCCACGCCGCGTCGGGAGCGAGAGTCGGCCCCTGGTTGCGCAAGCCGACCGTCCGCAGCCGGAGGATGAAGGCGAGGTGCTTGAGGTCCCCGAGATCCTGTGCGAAACGCAAGCCGTGATAGCCGCGGTCGGGCTCGTTGAACAGCGCGAACTTGGGATCGCTCCAGTCAAAGGTGCCCGCGTCGATCACCGCGCCGCCGATGCCGGTGCCGTGGCCGCCGATCCACTTGGAGAGCGAATGAATGACGATATTGGCCCCGTGCTCGATCGGCCGCAGCAAAGTCGGCGGGGTGAAGGTCGAATCGACCACCAGCGGCAGGTGATGTTTCCGTGCCACTTTGGCGTAGCCGGCGATGTCGGAGACTTCGAGCGCCGGGTTGCCGATGGTTTCGATGAAGATCGCCCGGGTCTTGGCATTGATCGCCGCTTCGACCGCGGCGAAGTCGTTGACCGGGGTGAAGCGGACGGTGATCCCGTTCTGGGGCAGGATCGCGTCGAACTGGGTGTAGGTGCCGCCGTAGAGGTTGTTGGCGGAGACGATCTCGTCGCCCGCCTTGGCGAGGTTGGTGATCGCGAAGTAAATCGCCGCGGTGCCGCTCGACAGCGTCAGGGCGGCGGCGCCGCCTTCGAGCGCGGCGAGACGTTTCTCCAACACATCGTTGGTGGGGTTCATCAGCCGGGCGTAGATGTTGCCGAATTCCTTGAGGGCAAAGAGATTGGCGGCGTGCTCGGTGCTCTTGAAGTTGAAGGCGGTGGTGCGGTAGACCGGCACCGCGCGGCTGAGGGTGGCCGGATCGGGGGTCTCCTGACCGGCGTGAAGGGCGATGGTTTCAAGATGGTATTGACGTTTGCTCATGGGGGTGGATTCCTTCCGGGTTGGGAGATTATTTTTCAAAAAGCCAGGTCGAGAGATAGCGTTCGCCGGTGTCGGGCAGCAGAACCACGATTCGCTTGCCGGCGAATTCCGCGCGTTTGCCGAGCTCCAGGGCGGCGAAGAGCGCCGCGCCGGAGGAGATGCCGACCAGCAGTCCTTCCCGCCGGGCCGCTTCGCGGGCGGTGCGTCCGGCGTCTTCGGCGGAGACCGTGATGATTTCGTCGATCAGGCCGGGGTTGAGGACGCCGGGGACGAAGCCCGCGCCGATCCCCTGAATTTTGTGCGGGCCGGGCTTGCCGCCGGAGAGGACCGGACTGGCGTCGGGCTCGACCGCGATGATTTTGACCTTGGGGTTGCGCGCTTTGAGGACTTCGCCGACTCCGGTGAGGGTGCCGCCG
>CAZRFG010000082.1:0-12213 GCA_964599205.1 uncultured Victivallaceae bacterium | reverse complement strand
GCTCCAGGCGCTCCTGCACGATCTCCATGTGCAGCAGGCCGAGGAAGCCGCAGCGGAAGCCGAAGCCGAGCGCCGCCGAACTCTCCGCCTGATAGAAGAAGGCGGCGTCGTTGAGCTGGAGCTTGGCCATGCTCGCTTTGAGCTGGTCGTAATCGGCGGTGTCGATCGGGTAGATGCCGCTGAACACCATCGGCCGGATCTCCTGAAAACCGGGCAGCGGCTCGGCGCAGGGGTCGGTGACGTTGGTGACGGTGTCGCCGATCCGGGTGTCGGACGGGCTCTTGATGTTGGGGATGAGGTAACCGACCGAGCCCGCGGTGAGCTCGTTGGCGGCGCGCATTTCGGGGCCGAAAAAGCCGACTTCCTTGACTTCGCTCTCAAGGTTGTTGCTGAAAAGCCGCACCCGCGAGCCGCGCTTGAACACTCCGCGCCGCACCCGGACATAGGTCACCACCCCGCGGTAGGGGTCGTAGGTCGAGTCGAAAATCAGTGCGCACGAGCCCGGCGTGTGGTCGGCGGCGGGCGGCGGACAGCGTTGGATCACCGCCTCCAGCAGCGCCGGCACCCCTTCGCCGGTCTTGCCGCTGACGCAGAGCGCCTCTTCGCGCGGAATGGCCAGCACTTCCTCCATCTGCTCCAGACACAAATTGACGTCGGAAGCGGGCAGGTCGATCTTGTTGATCACCGGAATGATCTTGAGCTTCTGGCGAAAGGCGAGACTGGCATTGGCCACGGTCTGGGCCTGAATCCCCTGGGTGGCGTCGATCAGCAAGAGCGCCCCTTCGCAGGCGCCGAGCGAACGGCTGACTTCGTAGGTGAAGTCGACGTGTCCGGGAGTGTCGATGAGATTGAGTTCATAAGTCTCGCCGTCGGCGGCGGTGTGGACCATCCGCACCGGGTGCGACTTGATGGTGATGCCGCGCTCGCGCTCGAGGTCCATGCCGTCGAGCAACTGCTCCTGGAGGTCGCGTTTGGCGACGGTGTTGGTATACTCAAGCAGCCGGTCGGCCAGCGTCGATTTGCCGTGGTCGATGTGGGCGATGATGCAAAAATTCCGAATCAGATGAAGTTCAGCCATGTAAATTCCGCGCTATCTCTCAAAGGTTTTGATAAAATCCAAATAATATAACCGGTAATATAGCACGTTAATCGCTGAAAATCAAATGTATTGGGTTGGATCGGCCACCCCGGCCTCGGCGAATCCGGCGATCCGCAGCGCGCAACTGGCGCAGCGGCCGCAGGAGCGGCCCTCGGCATCGGGATGGTAACAGCTGGTGGTGAGGCGGTAATCGACGCCGAGGGCGACCCCGGCGCGGATGATTTCGCTCTTGGTCAAGTTCTGCAGCGGGGCGTGAATTTCGTACTTCCAGTTTTCATCGACCGCCGCCGTCCCCAATCGGGCGGTTTCGGCAAAGGAACGGATGAAAGCCGGGCGGCAGTCGGGGTAGCCGGAGTAATCGACGCTGTTGACGCCGATGAAAATGTCGCGCGAGCCCAGCACTTCGGCCCAGGCGGTGGCGAAGGAGAGGAAAATCAGGTTGCGGGCGGGCACATAGGTCGCCGGAATGCCGTGCGAATCGGCGGCGTCGGGCACCGCGATGGCGTCGTCGGTCAGCGCCGAACCGCCCCAGGAACGGAGGTTGATCTCCATTACCAGATGGCGCGCCCCGGCGGCGGCGGCGACTTGCCGCGCGGCCTCAAGCTCGCAGGAGTGGCGCTGCCCGTAGTTAAAACTCAGCGCATAGAGCTCAAACCCCTCCGCTTTGGCCATCGCCAGCACGGTGGCGGAATCCAGTCCGCCGCTCAGCAAAATCACCGCTTTTTTCTTCATTTTATCACCGTCTGTTCATTATGTTTTTCTGACCCAAAGGCGCGTCCGGCACCAGGAGGGGGGAAGCGCGCTTCCCCCTCTTGCCTCCTACGCGTGGGCGCGTATGGTGCACTTGTGGTAGTTCGAGGCCGAGGTAAGGGTTGCGGCGGGACGGCTTGCGCCGCCCTTACTCCTCGACTGCTCTCGGCTTCGGCGATATTTCGCCTTCAGCTGCCGAAGCAGAGCTTCGGCAGTTCCCTCGTTAGCGTCTGCGGGGCGAGGTCGTTGCCTCGCTTTCCCGTGCGTGGAACATACACAAGTATCAAACCCCGCTCGTTTCCGGTCCCCAGATAATTTTGTGTAGCTGGATCTGCATCCGCCCCGGCAGCCGGTCGGCGATGATCCAGCTTGCGAGCTCGGCGAAGTCGACCGCGCCCCAGACCGGACTGTAGAGCAAATTCGGCGTCTGTTTTGCCAGCTCGAAATGCGCGATCGCAGCGCGCGCCGCTTCGTAGTCGGCGCGACCGCCGATCACGAATTTCACCTCGTCATGAGGCCGGAGACGCCGGAAATTCGCCGCCAGCATCCGCGCGGTCATCCGGCTTGAGGGCAGTTTGTAGTCGACGATCCGGATCACCGGCTCCGGCACCCGGTCGAGCGGCAGCGAGCCATTGGTCTCGAGGGCAACTTCAAAGCCGTGCGCAAGCAGCGCTTCGAGGAGTTCGATCACGCCGTCCTGGGCCAGCGGTTCGCCGCCGGTGACTTCGACGAAGTCCGCCCCGGAGGCGGCCGCTTCGGCGACCAGGTCGGCAACCTCGCGCTCCCGGCCGGCGTCAAACGGACGCGCGGGAGCGGTGTCGCAGTAGGAACAGTCGAGGTTGCATCCGGCCAGCCGGATGAAAAAACAGAGACGCCCGATCCGGGTCGATTCCCCCTGCAGACTCAGGAAAGTTTCGTATATCCGGAGCCGGGCCATCATCACGCTTCAAAATAGGTTGCGCAACTGCTGTCCGACTCGGCCACTTTGACCGCCTGCACCTTGACGTTGCCGTCGTTCATATTGGCGGCAAGCTTGCGGTAAAGCACCATGGCGATGTTTTCGCTGGTCGGATTGAGCTCGGCGAAATCGGGATGGTCGTTGAGGAAGGCGTGGTCGTAGCCGGCCAGCAGCGCGTCGAGTTCGCTCTTGAGCTTCTTGAAATCGACGCCGATCCCGATCGCGTCGAGCTCTTTGGCCCGCAGCACCGCGGTGATCTGGTAGTTGTGCCCGTGCAGATTGCAGCAGGCGCCGTCATAGCCGCGGAGGCGATGGGCGGAGGCGATGGAGCGACGGATTTCAAGTTCAAACATGGCGCATTCCTCAGGCGTTGCGGAGCGCTTCGAGCAATTTGACCTTGCTCTGAACGCCGACGAACTGGTTGACCACCTGGCCGTCCTTGAGGATGAACAGCGCCGGGATGTTGCGGACCGCGAAGCGGCCGGCGATATCCTTGCTGTCTTCGACGTTGACCTTGGCGACTTTGATCGCGGGGCCGACTTCGGCGGCGAGCTGCTCGAGCACCGGCAGCATCATTTTGCACGGGCCGCACCAGGTGGCCCAGAAATCAACCAATACCACACCGCTCTTGGTGGCGGCGTCAAAATTTTCCGAATTCAGTTCAATCACAGCAGCACTCATTTTTCTCTCCCTCGCGTTTTTGGTCTCACCCTGCCGACGGCGTCCTCTCCACACGCCACTCGGAAACGTCACCGAAACAATACATCCGGGTCCGGCAAAAAGCAAATCGGTTCAATTTTTTTCGCGGTGATTTCCCGAACCGGAGTATTTTTGAAAAAATCGCGATTTTCCTCGCGGCGGAATGAAGTTGCCGCTTGCCTTTCCGGCAAAAGGATGTATCATAATATTATCTCGTTTCAGCAGGATCAACCACTTGCCGGAGACCGCAAAAAAATGAAATTCATCTATATCGACCGCGACGGCAATCAGCAGGGGCCGGTCGATCAGACCGCGATTGAACGGGCCATCCGCAACGGCGAATTGAACGCCGATTCGGCGGTGCGCAACGCCATGCTGCGCGATTTCCGCACCATCCGTGAATTCGAGTGCTTCGACGAAGTGCTCGCCCAGACCCCGGAGGCGAAAGCCGCCGCCGAGGCGATTCCCACCGACATCGGCGTTTTCACCCGGCTGCTCCGCGCCGCCGACCCCAAAGACCGCGGCACCGCCTTTGAGTACAAATTCGCCCCGCACGACGTCAGCGCGATCCGACGCTGCTGTTCGGCGCTGTTCGACGCCCTGGTGCTAGGCGTGGTCGCCGCGCTGCTCTTCGGCTATGCCTTCAAGCAGGTCACCAGCGGCAAAATCGTCACCGTCGAAGCGCCGAAGGACAAAGCCGTCGCCGCGGCCGCTCCGGCAACTCCGGCGGCGACGCCCGCTCCCGCCCCGCAGGCCGCTCCTGCCGCAGCCCCGGCTGCGGCCGAGCCGGTGGTCCAGAGCGGCGCTCCCGACACCCCCGGCGGCCGCGCCGCCCGGATGATCTCCAAAACCCTGGTCAAGGTCGAAGCCCTCAACGCCCGGCACAACGCCGACGTCGCACGCGAAGTCGCCCCCCCGGTCCAGCTCGCGCACCAGCCCAAGGAAGCACCGGCGCCGGCCCCCACCGCCCCGGCCGCGGTCGACGTCTCCAAGCAGACCGGCGAACGCGATGAAATCACCGATCTCACCGAAAAATTCATCCCCAAGGAACTCCCCAAGGTCACGCTTCACCAAGCGACCCTCAACGGCGACACCCTGGAGATGTATCTGAGCGACACCGAACTTCTCAAGGTCAACCGCGCGGAATTCCATCACGCTTTCATCTTCCCGACCGTGCTGTTTCTGCTGCTGATGCTGCTCTATTACAGTCTCTCGCTCGGTATTTTCGCCCAGACCGTCGGGATGTGGTTCTGGGGCATCTTCCTCGCCAAAACCGACACCCGCGAAGTCTTTTTCCTGCGGGCGCTGGCTTATTCGGTATTCCTGGTGCTCTTCGGCATCCTGATGATTCCGATGGTCAAATTCACCCGCCGCTCGCTGGCCGACTGGCTCTGCGGCGTCCGACAGCTCAGCGTGGCCTCGGGCGGAGGAAAATAATAAAAACGTTTCAAAAAATCGCTTGCATTCCCATCTTTCACACTGTAACTTAATATTATTCCTTAAAAATTTCCGGTAAACCGGAGTCAAACAAAACAAGGATCACAAACATGGCGACCAAGGCAATCTCCAACGACTCGCTGGCGATGGACAGCGGCAAAAAGGCGTACAAGGGCAAAAAACTGCGCGTGGCGATCATCGGCTGCGGCGGCATCTGCCAGACCCACATGGGGGCTTACGCCAACATTCCCGAAGTCGAAATCGTGGCGGCCTGCGACATTCTCCCGGAACGGCTGAAAGTGATGAAGGAAAAGTGGGGCGTTGCCGCCGGTTACAAGGATTGGAAGAAGATGCTCGCCGAAGTCAAGCCCGACGCGGTCGACATCTGCACCCCCAACGGCGTCCACATGCAGCCCGCGATCGACTCCGCCAACGCCGGCTGTCACGTGATGGTCGAGAAACCGATGGCGATGAACCCGGCCGAATGTGAAAAGATGATTGCCGCCGCCAAGAAGAGCAAAGTCAAGATGGCGGTCGGTTTCCAGAACCGTTATCATGAATACACCCAGTACCTCAAGCGCGCCAAAGACGCCGGCGAATTCGGCAAGATCATGTTCGTCAAAGCCCAGGCGCTGCGCCGCCGCGGCATTCCGAACTGGGGCGTCTTCGGTCAGAAGGCGCTGCAGGGCGGCGGACCGATGATCGACATCGGCGTGCATATCGTCGAAACCAGCCACTACTTCATGGGCTCGCCGAAACCGGTCGCGGCCTCCGGCAACGTCTGGACCTACATGGGCAACAAGCCGAGCGAAGTGACCTGCCCGTGGCCGAACTGGGACTTCAAGACCTACACCGTGGAAGACCTCGCGATCGGCCAGATCCGTTTTGAAGACGGCTCGATCATGCAGATCGAATCGTCCTTTGCGGCCCATATCGAAAAGAACATCTTCAGCTTCACCGTGATCGGCGAAAAGGCCGGCGGCAGCTGGGATCCGCCGCGCATTTTCACCGACCGCGCGGGCACGATGGTTGACGTGGCCCCGAACTTCCTGCCGGAATGCGACTTCCCGCGGATGTTCAAGATCAAGCTCCAGAACTGGGTCGACGCGATCCTCAAGGGCACCGAGCTGACCGCCCCGGCCGAAGCCGGCCTGATGGTCCAGAAGATCCTGGACGGCATCTACCGCTCCGCCGAAGCCGGCAAGGAAGTGGCGATCAAGTAATTTTCGCATTTTCCATTCAAAGAACGTCGATCCCAAGATCGGCGTTCTCTTTTTTTGATACAGACGGTAAATCGCGCCCGACCGGCGGAATACTTCGAAAATCGCCGCTTTTGCCGTTTTTATCCGGGAAAAGCGAAAAAAACCGCATTTTTTTGTCGTTAATACTTTGACTAAGGGCAAATTCGGAGTAAATTATAATATTATTGTTCAAACCAATTTATTTGTCACATCCAGCAAAATAAGGAAAGAAAAATGACTAAGCGTGACCTCGTTGTCAAAATTGCCAAAGACACCGGCTTCATCCAAAACGACGTTGCCGTCGTCGTTCAGAAGACGCTCGATTATATCGCCGAAGATCTGATCGCGGGCAACACCATTGAACTGCGCAACTTCGGCGTGTTCGAAATCAAGGTTCGCAAGAGCCGCAAGGGCCGCAACCCCAACCAGCCCAAGAACGAAGTGGTCATCCCCGAACGCACGGTGGTCAAATTCCGCGCCGGCAAAGAACTCAAAGAAGCGGTTGAGAAGCTCAACCCCGCCCGCTTCAAATAAGTATTCCGGTTTTGCCAATGAACTGACTGACGCCTGACGATTCCCATTCGTCGGGCGTTATTCTGTTTTTTATTCCGGCCGAAAAACGGGTTGGAAGAAATTTTGCGTTTTAGTAATTAAGTGTTTGCCGAAAAGGGGTTGCAAAACTCCGAGAGGCAATCCAAGACAGGGTGGAATTGCGATGGCTAATTCAGCACCGCCGCCGGGCACGGCGGACATCTTTCCGGAAGAGGCGAAACGCTGGCGCGCGCTGGAGCGGGCGGCGGCGGACGTCTTCGGACGGTATAACTACGGCGAGTTGCGAACCCCGGTTTTTGAGTACACCGAGGTTTTCCAGCGCGGACTCGGCGACGACACCGAAGTGGTCCAAAAAGAAATGTACACCTTTCTCGACCGCGGCGGCCGCAGCCTGACCCTACGCCCCGAAGGCACCGCCGGCGTGATGCGCGCGCTGCTCAACACCGACGTGATGAACGGCGTCGAGCAGCGGGTCTTCTACTACGGTCCGATGTTCCGCGGTGAACGGCCGAGCGCCGGCCGCCGCCGCCAGTTCCACCAGATCGGGGTCGAAAACGTCGGCCGGGTCGCCCCCGAACTCGACGCCGAATGCATCGCCATGCTGATGCACTTCCTCGACGAGCTCGGTATCACCGGCGCCGAACTCAAAATCAACACCCGCGGCGTCCAGAGCGACCGCCCCGCCGCCGCGGAAATGCTCAAAAGTTACTTTACTCCCTTCATCGGCACGATGTGCGAAGACTGCCAGAAACGGCTCGAGCGCAACGTCTGGCGCATCCTCGACTGCAAGCAGGAAGTATGCCGCAAGATCGTCGCCCAGGCGCCCGATTATGTCGAATACTTCAGTTCCGAATCGCGCGAGTATTTCGCTCGCGTGCTGGCCGCCCTCGACGCCCTCGGCGTCGCCTACACGGTCGATCGCGAACTGGTGCGCGGGCTTGACTATTACGTCCATACCGTCTTTGAAATCACCCACAGCGGCCTCGGCGCGCAGAGCGCGGTCGCCGGCGGCGGCCGTTACGAGCTCTATCTGCCCGGTCAGAGCCGTCCCGTCCAGGGGGTCGGTTTCGCCGCCGGCATGGAGCGGCTGCTGATGGTCCAGGACGCCCTCGGCGTCAGCACCGCGGTGGAAGCCGAAACGCCGTTCTTCCTGGTCGCCCTCGGCGAAGCGGCCCGGCTGGCCAATCTGACGCTGGCCGCCCGGCTCCGCCGCGCCGGCTTCCCGGTCGCGCTCGAAGTCGAATCCAAGTCGATGAAAGCGCAAATGCGCAGCGCCAACCGTTTCAACGCCGCCACCGCGCTGATCCGCGGGGACGAGGAAATCGCCCGCAACGTCGTGCTGGTCAAAAATATGGCCGACGGCGAACAGCGTGAAGTCGAACTCGACCAATTGGTCAATTTTTTGAAAACCCTCCAAACATAGAGAATTGAGATATGTCGAACCAACTGAAACTGAAAAATCTGATCTTCATCGGTGCTCCCGGCTGCGGCAAAGGCACCGTCGCCGGCGTCTTCCGCGCCAAACACCCGGTCGCCCACATCTCCACCGGAGACCTGTTGCGCGATGAAATCAAACGCGAAACCGAAATCGGCCGCTTCGCCTCGAGCATCATGAAAGAAGGCAAACTGGTCCCCGACCAGCTCGTCGCCGACCTCGTCCGCGCCCGGCTCCAGCAGCCCGACTGCGAACGCGGCTTCATCCTCGACGGCTATCCGCGGACCATCGCCCAGGCCGAATTGCTGAACTCGGCGCTGGCTTCGCTCGGCCGCAAACTCGACAAGGTGATTTACCTCTCCGCCCCCGAGGATCTTTTGATCCAGCGCCTCACCGCCCGGATGAACTGCAAAAGCTGCGGCGTCACCTACAACAAACTGTTCGCCAAGCCGAAAAAAGAAGGCGCCTGCGACCAGTGCGGCGGCGAACTCGTCCAGCGGCCCGACGATTCGCTCGAAACTGCCCAAAAGCGGCTCCAGGTCTTCCACGACCAGACCGCCCCCTTGATCGAATACTACACCAAAGCCGGCCTGCTGCTGGAAATCCCGCAGCATGACAAAGACGTCACCGTGGCCCGGCTGTTCAAAGAACTTGAGGCCTGACGCTATGGTATCAAGGCCCAAGGCGATCATCCATACCCCCGAGGAGATCATCCGCATCCGGCGCGCCGCCCAGGCGACGGCGCAGGTGCGCGACCGCCTCGCGGCAATCGCGATTCCGGGCATGAGCACCCTCGAATTCGACCGGATCGCCGCCAGTCTGATCGCCGAAACCGGCGGCAGGAGCGCCTTTCTCGGCTACCACGGCTATCCCGGCAACATCTGCATCTCCCTCAATGACGAAGTCGTTCACGGCATCGCCCGGGCCGACCGGATCATGGCCGCCGACGACCTGATCAGCATCGACCTCGGCGTCGAGCTTGACGGTGCGGTCGGCGACACCGCGATCACCTTCGGGCTCGGCGCGCCGCTGTCGCCGCGCGACCAGCTGCTGCTGGACACCACCAGCCGGGCGCTGACGGCGGGGATTTCCCGCGCCGTCGCCGGCAACTATATCCGCGACATCAGCGCGGCGATCGAGAGCGTCGCCCGCAAAAACAACATCGCCATCGTCCGCGATTTCGTCGGCCATGGCTGCGGCATCAAGCTTCACGAGCCGCCGGAAATTCCCAATTACGTCACCCCCAACCGCGGTGTCCGGCTGGAGCCGGGCATGGTGCTGGCGATCGAGCCGATGTTCAATCTCGGCACTTACCGGGTCACCATCGACCCCGACGACAAGTGGACTGTACGAACGCAGGACGGTAAACGTTCCGCCCATTTTGAACATATGGTCTTAGTAACTGAAAACGAACCGGAGATTTTAACGTGGCCAAAGACGATGTAATCCGAATTGAAGGCACAGTCAAAGAGCTGCTGCCGAACACAATGTTCAAGGTCGAACTCCAGACCGGACACATAGTGAACGCGCACATCAGCGGCAAGATGCGGCTCAACTTCATCCGCATCCTGCCGGGCGACTCGGTGACCCTGGAGATGTCGCCCTACGATCTGACCAAAGGGCGGATCGTGTTCCGCAAAAAATAACCCGATGTCGAATGCCGGAAGGGCCCTCCCCCTCCGGCTGATTTTATCATGGCGGGCGACCGGTGTGAACCGCTTTTTGCTTTTTGGCCGAAAATACCAGAGTGCAAAAAACGTTTGGGGAGCCTGCCCAACAACCGTTGAGAAGGAAAGAAAATGAAAGTTCTGGTCGTAAACGCCGGAAGTTCATCGATGAAGTTCACGCTTTTTTCGATGGGCAAAGAGCAGGTATTGGCGAAGGGTCTCTTTGAGCGGCTCGGCACCGATAAACCCAACCTCATCTACAAACGGGCCGACGGCGCCAAATTCGAAGGCGTCATTCCGGTCAAGGATCACGTCGAAGCGCTCCGGGCAATCTGTGAAAAACTGATCGATCCGGAAATCGGCGTGATCAAAAAGATGAGCGAAATCGAAGCCTTCGGCCACCGCGTGGTCCACGGCGGCGAACGCGCCACCCGCCCGGTGCTGGTCAGCAACGACGTCAAGGAAATCATCCGCGATTGCTTCGCCCTCGCCCCCCTCCACAACCCGGCCAACCTCTCCGGGATCGAAGCGTGTGAACTCAACTTCCCCGGCGTGCCCAACGTCGCGGTCTTCGACACCGCCTTTCACCAGACCATGCCGCCGCAGGCGTACTTGTACGCAGTGCCCTACGAGCTCTACACCAAGTACGGCATCCGCCGCTACGGCTTCCACGGCACCAGCCACAACTTCGTCGCCAAAGCGGCGGGCGCGTTCCTCGGCACCCCCTTTGAAAAACTCAAACTGATCACCTGTCACCTCGGCAACGGCTGCAGCATGGCGGCGATCAACAACGGCATCGTGATCGACACCACCATGGGCATGACCCCCCTCGAGGGCCTGGTGATGGGCACCCGCTGCGGCGACCTCGATCCCGCGGTGGTGCTGCGGCTGATCGACCTCGGCAAAAGCCCGCAGGAAATCGACCGTCTGCTCAACAAGGAAAGCGGACTCTACGGCGTCGGCGGCATCCAGAGCTTTGACATGCGCGACATCATCGCCGCCGAAAAACGCGGCGACCAGCAGGCCTTGCGCGCCCGCCGGATGTTCACGCGCCGGGTGATCAAGTACATCGGCGCTTATTACGCCCTCCTCGGCGGCGCCGACGCGATCATTTTCACCGGCGGCATCGGCGAATGGAGCTGCTACACCCGCGAGCGCATCCTGGTCAAATTGGGCGGCCTCGGCATCGGCGTCGACCTCGACGCCAACAATGCCACCGCCGGCAAACCCGGTCTCATCTCCACGCCGGACAGCAAGTGCAAAGTGCTGGTGATGCCCACCGATGAAGAGCTGATGATCGCCCGCAACGTCGTCGAAACCCTCAAAAGTCATGTTGAATAAGGAAATACCGTCAAATGTCCGCGATTGAAATTCTGACCGCGCGCGCCCGCGCCGCCGCCAAAACCATTGTTCTGCCCGAAGGCAACGACCCCCGGGTCGTGGTTGCCGCCGACAAAGCCCTCAAAGCCGGCATCGCCAAACGCGTGATCGTCCTCGGCAGCGAAGCCGAACTCGCCGAATCCTGCGCCAAAGGCCAGATCACCAAGCGTCTTTTCGAGTCCTTCGACTACCTCAACTCCCCCGAATTCGCCAAATTCAGCAATGAATTCTACGAAATGCGCAAAGCCAAGGGGATGACTCCGGAAAAGGCCGCCGAAGCGATGAAAAACCGGATCTACTTCGGCGCGATGATGACCCGTAGCGGCATGGCCGACGGCCTGGTCGCCGGCAGCATCGCCTCTACCGCGGACATGCTCCGCGCCGCCTTTCACTGCATCGGCACCGCCAAGGGGATCAAAAGCGCCAGCAGCAACTTCGTGATGGACCTCAAAACCCCGACCGTCTCCGGCGACAGCGTACTGCTTTTCGCCGACTGCGGGGTCAACCCCAATCCCGACGCCGACCAGCTGGTCGACATCGCGCTGGCCACCAGCATCAGCTACCGTTCGCTCTTCGGCAAACAGCCCCGGGTCGCCTTTCTCTCGTTCTCGACCAAAGGCAGCGCCGAGCATGAAATCCTGGTCAAAGTCAAGGAAGCCGCGGAGAAATTCAAAGCCTTGATCGCCGCCCAGGGCCTCGACATCGTCACCGACGGCGAACTCCAGGGCGATGCCGCGCTGGTCCCCGCGGTCGCCGCGTCCAAAGCCCCCGGCAGCCCGCTCGCCGGTGCCGCCAACGTGCTGATTTTCCCGGACCTCAACGCCGGCAATATCGCCTACAAACTGGTCCAGCGCCTCGCCGGCGCCGGCGCCTACGGCCCGGTCCTCCAGGGCCTCGCCAAACCGCTCAACGACCTCTCGCGCGGTTGCTCCGCCGACGACATCGTCGCCGAAATGGCGATCACCGCCTGCCAGGCCAACGCCTGACCATAGGGT
>CAZRFG010000081.1:0-12263 GCA_964599205.1 uncultured Victivallaceae bacterium | reverse complement strand
CGCCGCCGCTGATCTCGTTGGCTCCCGGGAAGCCCTGGAGTTTGCGGTTGGCTTTGTAATACGCCTGGAGCGCTTCCATGTCGAAGCCGGCGGGATCGGTGATCGCGCCGTTGACGTCGGAAACGCCGATGATTTTGCACCCCTGTTTGGCCAGTTCGATTGCCGCCACCATCCCGACGTTGCCGAAACCCTGAACCGCGACGGTGGTGTTTTGGGGATCTTTATGGCGGATTTTTAGCGCCTCGAGCACGGTCAGCATGACCCCGCGCCCGGTGGCTTCGCGGCGTCCGGGAATGCCGCCCAAAATCACCGGTTTGCCGGTGACGTAGCAGCCGCGGGTGGTGGCGGTGCCGAGCGAGTAACTGACGGTGTCCTTGATGTAGCCCATGTCGGTTTCATTGGTGCCCATGTCCGGAGCCGGAATATAGATATCGGGACGGAGGTGGCCGTTGCCGTTGCGGGTGAAGCTGCGGATCACCGTCTCCTTGTCGGCGGGAGTGAGTTTGGCGGGGTCGGCCACGATGCCGCTTTTGCCGCCGCCGAAGGGAACCCCGATCAGCGCGCACTTCCAGGTCATCTCCATCGCCAGCGCGGTGACGTCGTCGAGGGTCACGCCGGGGGTCATCCGGATCCCGCCCTTGGCCGGGCCGAGAGCGTCGGAGTGCTTGACGATAAAGGCTTTGATCGGATGAATTTTGCCGTCCGAAAGGAGCGGCGAAAGGGTCAGCTCGACCCGTTCGCGGGGGTGCTTCAATGAGTCGAGGAGGTTGCGG
Organism: uncultured Victivallaceae bacterium; assembly: GCA_964599205.1. Lineage (GTDB taxonomy): Bacteria > Verrucomicrobiota > Lentisphaeria > Victivallales > Victivallaceae > JAVBUI01. Next base: position 11,490 of record CAZRFG010000081.1, on the reverse strand, counting down.
TCATACTCTTTTTCGAGCATTGCCGCCGCCTGGTCGAAGTTTTCCAACGCATTTTCGAGAAAGGTTTTCGATTTCATATGTACCTCGCGCGGTCAGTGGACCGCAATTTTTCAGATTCCCGGTTACCGGCGTTCCGCCGCCGGAGCGGCGCAGGATTCGCGCTCGATCAATTTGGGCTCCAGCCGCCGGGGGGGCGGTTTCCCCTCGCCGTCGCCGTGGAAGACGAGGCGGAAGGCCTCCTCGACCATGCGTCCGATCGGCACCCGGATGGTGGTCAGCGCCGGAATCATCAGCTCGGCCGCCGGGATGTCGTCGATTCCGGTCAGCGAAAGATCGCCCGGCACCGTCAAGCCGGCGTCGTAGATCGAGCGCAGCGCGCCCTGGGCCACCGCGTCGTCGGCGGCCAGCACGGCGGTCGGCCGCCTGGCCTTGCCGCGGGCGAGAAGCTCGTTCATCGCCCGCAGTCCGACGTTGTCGCCGTCGGCGACGATGCTGAAGGCGACGTCGCCAAGCTTGATCCGGCGTTGCCGGAGTTCCTTTTCGAGGATCAGCCGTCGTCGGCGGTGAGGACCGTTGTCGCTGCCGATGAAGCCGAGTTTGCGATGTCCGGCCTTGAGCACGAAATCGAGCAGTTTGCGCATTCCCGCCTCTTCATCGGTCTCGACCCGGGCGACGCCGGGGTAATCGGCGTCCGACCCGATCTGGGCGATCGGAATATTGGCCTTGAGGAAGGGCTTGATCCAGCCCGAACAAATATCGCTGCCGCCGATAAAGAGCGCGTCCGGCCGGTAGCGCAACAGCGAAGCCGCGTCGCGCGGCTGTCGGGCCGCGAAGTCGAAACCGGTCAGCAGCAGTGAGCACCCGCTCGCCGCCGCTTCCTTCTGGAGTGCGCCGATCATCCGGCCGAGGAAGGGGTCGCCGAAATCCTTGATCACCACGCCGATGGTTTTCGACTTGGCGCCGCGGAGCACCAGCGCGGCGGCGTTCGGCGCATAGCCGAGCTCGCGGGCGGTCTCCCGGATTTTGCGCACGGTCTCCTCCGAAGCGCCGATATTGCCGGCGGTGCCGGCCAGCGCCCGCGACACCAGCGAGGGCGAAATCCCGAGTTTTTCAGCGATGGTTTTCTGGGTGACCATAAAATCGTCCGAAGTTCCGAGCCAATTTCAAAAGTCCTTTCGGTCGCCCGTAAGGTTGGTTTTCCCGCCTGCCCGGGAGCGATTTCGGGACATACCGCTTGGGGTATGCCCCTCGATCTACCCGATCATGCGGAAAAACCTCCGCTTCCGGATCGTTCCGAAATTACTTTTGTAATCGGCTCTTTCCTGAAAAATTGCGTCTCACACGTGTGAGGTGCGATATCTATAGTATAGCGCAAATTTTTATTTTGTCAATCTCACACGTGTGAGATTTTTGAAATTTTTTTCCCGTGAGGCGGGGTGACACGCCGAAGCATAGCCAAGAAGTGCCGGGCGCGAGCGGGGGGGCGGCGGGGAGCTTTCGGGTCGTCCCTTCCGATTACTCGGCGAGCAGTTCTTCGAAAGTTTTAAAATGGGTTTTGGCGACGGTGGCGAGTTTTTCGGGGCCGCCCTGGCGGAGGATGGCGCGGGCGGCTTCTTTGACCGCGGGGCCGGCGCCGCGGACGAGTTCGACGCCGCACTCCCGGCTCAAGCTGTCCATGCCGCGGAGGAACTGTTCGCGGGCGAGGATCGAGGCGGCGGCGACCGCGATGTCGCTTTCCGCTTTGGTACGCTGGTCGAGCTGGATCTGGCGGCCTTTTTCCATCAAGGCGCGCTGGATCAGCCGCTCGTCGCCGAATTTGTCGGAGAGCATGCGGGGGCACTCAGGGGCGCGCTCGAGCAAATTCTCGATCGAGCGGGCGTGGCCCCAGGCGAGGAGGCGGTTGAGGTTGCCGATTTTGGCATAGAGCCGGTTGTAGGTTTCGGGGAGCAAGGTGACGACGGTGAAGCGTCCCTCGACGGCGAGCCGGATTTTGGCGGCGAGCTCGCGGATTTTGGCGGAGCTCTTGATCAGTTTGGAGTCGCAGACCCCGGCCTCGAAGAGGCGGGGGGCGCTGGCCGGTCCGGTGCACACCCCGGCGATCACCAGCGGGCCGAAGAAATCGCCTTTGCCGCTTTCATCGATGCCGCCGTGGAGGGTCAGGTCAAGCGGAACTTCCGGCTCGGGAATGGCGATGCCGACTTGTTTCAGGATTTCCGGTTCGAGCACGAATTCGATGAAGTCGGGGGTGTTCGCACCCTGGACGGTGAGTTTGCCGCTCAGGTAGGCGACCACGTTGATTTTGAGCGACGACGCCTTCCAATGGGCGTGGGGGATGGCGCTGAAGTCCCAGCCGTGCTCGTGCAAGTACGCTTCGAGCCGGGTGATCTCGTCCGGGGTCAGGGTGCAGACAAAACTGGTGAGTTTCTTCTCGCTCATGCGAAGACCGCCGGGCGGATGTAGACGAGTTTGGTCAAGTCGTTGTCAAAGGGGAGGGCCGATTCGACCAGGGGTCGTGCGGAGAAGCGTTCGACCCGCTCGAGCCGCTGAAAGATCGCTTCCGGCAGGAGCTTGGCGAGGACGTCGAAGTCGTCGCCGAGGGCGACCAGCCGGTCAAAGGAGGCCACCGCCTCGGCCGCGCGGGCGGCGTCGGCCACGGTGTCGTACCCGGCAGGGATCACGCCGTCAAGGCCGAAGACCAGGAATTCGCGGTTGCGGCCGTCGAAGAGGGCACCGATTTTTTCGCCGGGCCGGGCATCGATCGCGGCGGCGAGCGAAACCGCCGACGGCACCGAGCGGCACTCGATTTCAGGGTGGACATAGTGCCAGCCCGCCACCAGCGAGGCGGCGAGGCGCATCCCGGTGAAACTTCCCGGGCCGGAGCCGACCGTCCAGCGCCGGACGGTTTCGGGCGCGAGGTTGCGACCGGCGAGAAGGCCGATCACCCAGTCCGCGAGTTTGGCGGATTCATGGCCGCGCATCGGAAGCGTCTCGTCGAGCAGGACTTTGCCCTCCTCGTCGAGCAGCGCCAGCGCGGCGCACTTGCCGGATAGATCGATTGCCCCCTGCATGATCAGTACTCCGTACACTCCTGGAGGATCGAATCGACCAGATCGGAGTTCGACAGCCGTTTGCGGACGAGGTGGGTGCGGCCGTTTTTGATCAGCACTTCGGCGGGCATGGCGCGGAGGTTGTAGACTCCGCCCATCGCGTAGCAGTAGGCCCCGGCGTTGCCGATGGCGAGGACGTCGCCTTCGCGGATTTCGGGGAGTTCGCGCTGTTCGGCGAAACGGTCGCCGGTTTCGCAGATGTTGCCGCAGACGTCGTAGAGGTGCTTTTCGCCGTCCGGATTGGAGAGGTTCCGGATCTGGTGGTAGGCTTCGTAGAGCACCGGGCGGATCAACTGCGGGAAACCGGAGTCGCAGCCGGCGATGGTGCGGGTGCGGTTGTACTTGATGGTGTTGACGGTGACCAGCAGATACCCGGCCTCGGCGACGATGAATTTGCCGGGCTCGAAGTAGATCGCGAGATCCCGCCCCTCTTTGGCGCAGAATTCGGTGAAAAGCCGGTTGATTTCGGCGCCCATCGCGACGTAGTCGATGCGCTTTTCATCCGGCTTGTATGGCACTTTGAAGCCGCCGCCGAAGTCGAGGAATTCGAGGTCGGGGAAGTTGGCTTTGGTGGCGATCGACATCAGTTTGGTCATGCTGGCGTAGACCGACTCGGCGTGCTGGAGCCCGGAGCCGGTGTGTTCGTGGAGGCCGACCACCTTGAGCGAACCGGAGGCGACCAGCGCTTTGACTTTGTCGACGTCCTCGAGCAGGATGCCGAACTTGGTGAGGTCGCCGGCGGTCATCGTTTTGGCGCTGTCGCCGTCGAGCACGTCGGGGTTGAAGCGGAGACAAATCCGGCTCCCCGGATAATTTTTGGCGGTCTTGGCGAGGCGCGACAGCGAACCGATGTTGATCAGCACGCCGAGCTTGTGGACTTCGGCGTATTCGGCGTCGGTCAGGTTGTTGGCGGTGAAGATGATGCGATCCTTGGGGAAGCCGAGCTTGAGCGCCATCAGCACTTCGGCCGGGCTCACGGTGTCGAGCGAAGCCCCGGCGTCGCGCAGCACCGCCAGCAGCGCCGGATTGTAGTTGGCCTTCATCGCGTAGTGAATTTTGAGCTTCGGATGCGGGATGAATTTGAAGAGGTCGCAATAGCGCGCTTTGACGGTATCGGCGTCGTAGACGTAGAGCGGGGTGCCGTAGCGGGCGGCAAGGTCGAGCAGCAGATTCCGGTCCATCATTTACCCTTTCATTTCGGTGATCACCGCGACCAGCTCGAGCGGTTCCTTGCCGGTCGAGCGGACGGCGTGGCCGGCGCCGAAGCCGGTCAGGATGGCGTCACCGGCTTTGACCGTGCTTTTGACGCCGTTGTCGTCGATTTCGCCTTCGCCGCGGACGACGATGAAGATTTCGGCTTCGTTCTCATGGCGGTGGAAGCCGATCGAGCTGCCGGGCTCGAGGGTCAGCCGCGCGACCATCCGGTTGAGGCCTTTGAGTTCGTTTTGGGCGTCGAAAAAGTGTTCAAGTTTGACCGAGCCATCGCCGCCGCGCATTTTTTCGCGGATTTCGGAAGCATATTCGTGGTTGCGTCGGATCATGATCGTTCTCCCGGGTTGGCGCCGGACCGGTTATCGGGTCGGGCCGAAGATGTTGCCGTATTTCTTCAGATTCAGCGCTTCAACGTAAGCGCTGACTTTGGTGTAGGTGCTGCAGGGGTCGATGGTCGGGTCGATGCAGTCGCCGTCGAGCACCAGCAGCGGGATCGCCGCTTTGTTGAGCTCCTCGCGCAGGTGTTTGACAAAGGAGCTGTCGGCCATCGAGCAGCGGCCGAACCCGTGGTTGTAGAGGATGCACCCGTTGAGGTTGAGAGCGGGCGCGCCCTCGACGATCGCCTTGACCCGCAGCGCGGGGTCCATGAAGCCGCTGGTCAGCACCTTGCGCGCCAGCGAGCGGTAGGGGTCGGCGGGATCGAGTTTGTCCCAGCCGATGAAGTTGACCTCTTCAAAGATGATCGGCGCATTGCATTTGACTTCGATGTAGTCAAGCAGTTCGCTGTCGTAAAACGGTGGCAGATGGAGCCACAGCAGCCGGTGGGTGTCGCTGACTTTGACCTTGTCGCCGATTTCCTCGCGCAAGCGGGTCAGTTCTTCGAAGTATTGTTTCTGGATGTCGACCAGTTCGGGACGGCCCCAGAGCTGCGAGAAGATCACCGACGAATAGATCGCCTGGGAGCCGCGCAGCAATGGCGGACTGCTGAAGCGGAGCTGGTTGCAGCGCTGCGAGTAGTCGCGCGCCTGGTTCGAGAAGTCGCAGGCGGCGGCGAGTTTGCCCGGATCCATTTTGAGTCCGGTCGCCTGTTCGATCAGCCGGACCGAGCGCTCCAGCTCGGCGGCGACGTACTCGATCGCGGCGGCGTCGGCATGGGGCGGGGTCTGGAGCGAAAAGAACCGGTCCTCGATCCCGTAGGTGCGGACCAGGTCGCGGAAAATCCGTTCCCCCTGCTGGCACGGCTGCGAAGTCGATACCCCGAACGCCGGCGGCGGCAGCTCCATGCCCTCGAGGGCACGCAAAAAAGAGCAGGTTTCGCTGGAGAAGCCCTTGCAGGCGGCATGGTCGAAGCTCTTTTTGATCCGCTTGGAATTGCGCGCGAACAAGGCGGCGTAGGTTTCCAGCGTCAGCATCCGGCCGCCGAGGGCATTGATGAGTTCGGTCGGGAAAAAGAGGTTGCGCCAGATCATCGGGGCGTCGCTCTTGCCGAGGAAGTCCTTTTTGGTGCTGGTGGCGCGCATGGTGATCGAGTCGAGCTTGCGCATCGGCGGAATCAGTTCGGCGGTGTCGCGGAACTGTCCCTTGAGCTCGGTGAATTCGCGGGCGAGGCAGGCGGCGCCGAGCGCGCCCATCACGCTGTGGAATTCGGGGATGATGATGTTGTTGCCGGTGATTTCCTTGAGGTAGTAAGCCACCGCGCGGTTGTAGGCGACGCCGCCCTGGAAAATGATGTCGCCCTTGTAGTTGAGGAAGAGTTCGCCGACCCCGGACATGATCGTGCGGGCCTGGGCGCGGCAGGCGCCGCCGATGATTTCACCGAGCGGGAAACGGTTTTTGAACTTGTTGATCGAGGTGGCGCTGAGCACCGCGCAGACCGACGAGAATTCGAGCGTGCTGTCGAAGTTGGCGCGGTCGGCCATCTCCTCGACCGGCACCCCGAGCTTGACCGCCACGCTGTCGAGGAAGGCTCCGGTGCCGGCAGCGCAGATGCCGCTCATCTTGTAGTTCCACATCCGCATTTCTTCGTTGAACACCATCGCTTTGGAGTCCTGGCCGCCGACGTCGAGGATGGCGCGGCATTCGGGATGGTAGTTGCGGGCTCCGGCGACGTGGGCGGTCACTTCGCTGACCTGGAAGTCGTAGGGAACGAAATCATGGGTGTCCTCGACGATCTGGCTGCCGGTGACCACCGTGCAGCTGATCAGGTCGAGACTTTCCACCCCGGCTTCGGCGAGGAAGCGGTCAATGCTGCGGCGGAGCTGGCCGAAGTTGCAGCAGCCGCAGCTGGAGCATTTCCCGGAACAGCGGACGCGGCCGGTGTCGACGGGGCGGGTGCGTTGATAGAGCGAATGCTTTACCTTGCCTTTGGCAGTCAGCAGAACGGCTTTGAACGTGGTGGAACCGACGTCGATGCCGAGATACAAATTTTCCATGGCTCAATTCAGGGGTTGGCGTTTATTTCGATACATTCGCCTTTTACTATAGCATTCGGACGGCGATATTGCCAGCCGGCGGAAAATTCTTTTTTCCAAGAAATCACCGGTTTTTTGATTTCCGCCGGCAATTTTCTTTCTTGCATTTACGTAATAGTGTGGTATCTTATATTATTCTGTGATGAAAAATATTGTGGTGCGGATGTGCGCGACCGCCAAGTTATGGAGAACGTTTGAGATGAAGTTTTTTGCCCAGTGGTCACCAGTCGTCGCGGCGTTGCTGCTGCTTGCCGGGGGCTGCCAGACCTACCCTCCGATGCCGTCCGACTTCAATGCGGACTCTTATACGTTGCGGAAACACTCCGACGCGGATGAGCTGCTGAAGGACATCTCGATGCTGTCGCTGGCCAAAGCCCAGGACATCGCGATCGCCAACAATCCCAACTATATTTCCGCCTACTACGCGATCACCCAGGCCAAAATGCGCTACTATCAGGCGCTCGGCGCCTACTCCCCGGTGATCACCTCCGGCTTCACGGTCGGCGAAACCGACAACTGGAACACCCGCGCCCACAACTCCACCGCGGCGGATCGCGGCAACAACTTTTCGACCAACACTTCAGTCAGCGCGAACTGGCTGCTGTTCGACGGTCTGAGCCGGGAATTCCAGCTCAAGATCAGCGCCGCCGGTTTCGACCAGCAGAAGATGCTGACCGAGGACGACTGCCGCTTGCTGATCCGTAGCGTCGCCTACGCCTACAACGCGGTGCTGCTGGCCGCCGAAAACATGCGCATCGCGGTCGAGGACATGCAGTTCCAGATCAAGAACCTCCACGATACCGAGCTCAAGTACCAGGCCGGGGCGGTGCCGTTGAGCGACGTGCTCAACTTCCGCGCCCTCGCCAACGTCGCCGAAGGCAACCAGATCGTCGCCGAATACCAGTACGAAGTCGCGCTCTATGCGCTGGCGGTGCTGATGGGCTATCCCGAGGGCACCTTGCCGCCGACGGTCAAGTTCCCGCAGGTGACCAGCCTCTTCCTCAACGATCTGCCCGGCGTCGATATCTATCTTGACAATGCGCTGGCCAACCGGCCCGACTTGCGCGCCTATCGCGAACAGCTCAAGATCGCGCAGTACCAGCTCTACCAGACCTACAGCAGCTATTCGCCGACGGTTTCGGCCTACACCGAGTACAACTACCAGACCAACAGCAACCGTTCCTACAACGGCGGCTCGGTGAACACCAGCGACGTCAACGGCAATTCGCTGTCCTACGGGCTGTCGGCGAACTGGGTGATCTTCAACGGCTTCATCCGCTACAACAAAGTCCGCGAAGCCAAGGCCGCCCTCGAATCGACCCGCTACCAGTTGGCCAACACCTGGCTGACCGTGGTCCACGAAGTTCGCAACGCCCATATCAACTATGTCCAGAACGTCAAACAGGCGCGGCTGTACGAAAAGACGCTGGAAATCACCACCAAGCAGCGCGACCTGGTCGACGACGAGTACAAGGCCGGGAATACCGAGCTGACCCGCCTCAACGAAGCCCAGCGCGACCTGGTCAACGCCCAGACCACGCTGGCGAGCGCCTACATCACCGTGCAGAACGCCAAGGCCCAGCTCGAAGCGGCGGCCTCGATGAATGTCTCCGAATACGGCCGCGCCCCGGCGATTTTCGGCGGCGAAGAGCTTGAAGTCACCGGTATGGCGGTGCCGCCGACGGTGATGCGCGAAGTGCCGTCGATTCCGGAAATTCCGGCTCCGGTCCGTCCCGAGTACCAAGGCGCGGAAGCGCCGGCCACCCAGTACGACCAGAAGAACGTCGAGAAATCGGTCAACGAGTCGGAAAAACGGCTCAAGAGCACCGAAAAAGAGGTCGACAAACTGGTCGGCCCCGAACCGAAACCCGCAAAACCCCAGAGCTGGAATCCTGACCAGCTTACCATCTGAGGCCTATGCTTTTTCGCAACAAAACCCGTCATGCGGTCCGCACCCTCGGGGACGACGCGCTGCGCGCCGGCGCCCGGCCGGTGGCGGCGATCGGCGACGAACTGCGGCTGCTGGCAGCGCGGATGATCGATACCATGCAGGCGTTTGAAGGCGTCGGGCTGGCCGCGCCGCAGGTCGGCGAACCGGTCCGGCTGGTCACCCTCGGGGTGCCGGTCGAGTCGATGTCCGAAAATCCGTCGCCGGGCGAAATCGAACTTCTCAACCAGATGCCGATGGCGATCGTCAATCCGGAAATTGTGTCCGCTTCCGCCGAAATGGCGATCCGCGACGAGGGCTGCCTCAGCGTGCCCGATATTTTCGCTCCGGTGGTCCGGCCGAAAACGGTGGTGGTTCGCTTCCAGACCCTCGACGGCGCGCCGGTGATCATTGAATGCGGCGGCTTGCTCGGCCGCTGCATCCAGCATGAGATCGACCACCTCGACGGGCATCTTTTCATCGATCGCGTCGACGCCGAAGACCTCGGTGAAATCATCGACGACTTGCGGAAACTGGAGAAATACGGCTCCAAACATCACTATCAACGGGTGATCACCCGCTGAGGGTTCCCTTGCCCGGGTCTTTTTTTCGCTTCCGAACCGAACCACAGGATTTCAGCCATGGAAAAGATCGCTTGTGTTCAATTTGAGTTCCGCCGCGAAGACGAACCCTGGCAGCCGGTCCGGCTGCCGCACAGCGCCTGGCTCGAGCCGGAGGTGGTGGGTGACCAGCATCAGGGCACGGTTTACTACCGGCACCGCTTTTTCGCTCCCCGGGAGTGGGAGGCCAGGGCGGTTTTTTTCGCGGTCGGCGCGGCGATGCAGCGGACCGCGGTGCGGCTCAACGGACAGTATCTTTTCACCCATCTCGGCGGCTACGACCGCTGGGTTTTCGCGCTGTCCGATCTGCTTCGTTTCGGGGCGGAGAATGAACTGGTCTTCGCCCTCGACAACCGCCCGGCGGGCGACATGCCGCCGGGGAAACCGCTGGTCGATCTCGACTTCTGCTACTACAGCGGGCTCTACCGCGACGCCGAACTCCTGATTTCCGACCCGATCCACATTTCCGACCCGCAGGCGGTGGCGGTGACCGCGGGGGGCGGCCTTTTCGTCCGCACCCTGACCGCCCATCCGGACGAGGCGCATCTTTCGCTTCGCTGCCACGTGGTGCATGAAGTTTCGCAGCGCGAACGCCACACCATCAACCGCTATGCCGACGGGATCTTTCCGTGTTCGCTCAAGGTCCGCTTGCGCGACGGCGGCGAAGGACGCGAATTCCGCAGCGAAGAGGTGAATCTGCGGCAGAACTGCGATCACACCTTTGACCTCGAATTCCGCATCGACCGCCCCCGCTTGTGGCATCCGGAAACGCCGGAACTTTATACCCTCGAAGTCGAAGTCGAAGTCGCCGGGCGGGTCGCCGACCGCGGCCAAGTCCGCTTCGGGGTCCGGACGGTCGAAATCAGCAAAGCGAACGGACTGGTGGTGAGCGGCCGCAAGGTTGAAATCATCGGCACCAACCGCCATCAGGACTATCCTTATATCGGCAACGCGCTGACGCCGGAGGCGCAGCGGCGCGACGCCGCGATCATCCGCCGGGCGGGCTACAATCTGGTGCGGCTGGCGCATTACAACCAGCACCCGGCTTTTCTCGAAGCCTGCGACGAGCTTGGGATCTGCGTCATCCCGTGCTTGCCGGGGTGGCAGATTTACCATGGCAACGACGCCTTTTTCACCAATCTCTTCCGCGACTGCCGGACTTTGATCCGGAGTTACCGCAACCACCCGTCGGCGGTGATGTGGGAAGTGTGTCTCAATGAAACCTATCCCCCCTGCTGGATCAACGCCGAACTTCACAAGATTGCGCACGAGGAATATCCGGGGCCGAATTTTTACACCTGCGGCGACGTCCTCGGCCTTTTCGAGGGTTGGGACGTTCTCTACTACCGTCCCGGCTTGACCACGGGAAAGCCGATTCTGATGCGTGAATACGGCGACTGGGGGTTCGGCGGCAACGAGAGCACCTCGCGCCGCCGTCGCGGCGACGGGGAAAAGGAGATGCTGCAGCAGGCGTGGAATTTCCAGTGGACGTTGAACCGGATTCGCGGCAATCCTGATTTTCTGGGCGGGGCGACCTGGGCGATGTTCGACTACAACCGGGGGTATCATCCCGACTTGGAGCGCTCCGGAGACGCGGATATTTACCGGGTGCCGCGCTACAAATACTATTTCTACATGAGCCAGCGCGATCCCGATTTGAACGGGCCGATGGTGTATCTCGCGGCCGACTGGAATCGCGGGCCGGGGCCGGGCAAGGTGGTGGTGTACTCCAATTGCGACGAGGTGGAGTTGTTCCGCAACGGCGTTTCGCTGGGGCGGCGCAAGCCTGACGACGGTCCGGACACGCCGTATTCAAAGGGCGGGACGAGTCCGGGCTGGGAGACGGCGGCGCTGTGGTATGCCGACGGGTCGGGCGGAAATCCGTATGACGGGGGGAATTGCCGGAATCTCGCGCATCCGCCGTATACTTTTAGAGGGATTGAATTTGAGCCGGGGACGTTGTCGGCGGTCGGGTACCGGGGTGGCGTCAAGGTGGCGGAGGATGTGATCCGGACGCCGGGAGCGGCGGCCGGGGTGGTGGCGGAGCTGCGGGACGAGGGGGTGCCGGCGGGGCCGTATGATGTGTTGTTTGCGGATGTCCGGGTGGTGGATGCGATGGGGGTGACGGTGACGGACTGGCGGGGGGTGGTGAG
>CAZRFG010000080.1:0-12275 GCA_964599205.1 uncultured Victivallaceae bacterium | reverse complement strand
TGATTCTCGCGATGGTCGCCGGCGTGGCGACGATGACCACCCTCTGTGCCGCTGATGTCAAAGCCGCTGCGACCAACGCCGCTACCGCGACCACTGCGACCAAGGTCGATCCCAAGCTGCTCTGCACCAAGGATTGCAAGTGCGCTGCGTGCCAGAAGGCCGCCAAGGAAGGCAAGCCGATTACCTGCGAAAAATGCGCCAAGGCCAAAGCCAAGAAAGCCGCCGAAAAGGCCAAAGCCACCGACAAGGCTGCCGACACCACCGCCAAGTAATTGCGACGGTATTTTGAAGCCGGGGGAGTCGTTTGACTCCGCCGGCTTTTTTTTGCCGGAACCGGGCATCACAGACGTTAATTTTTTTTCGTGAATTCGGTTTGACAAACTCTATTGATGCGGTATTGTAGGTAACATACAACACGCGCGGTCACGGTGAAAGCGCGTTCAAATCCATGAGAACAGGAGGTGTAAGGATGAAAAAACTGATGATTCTTGCGATGATCGCCGGAGCGGCGATGTTGCCGGTGCTCAGTGCGGCGGATGCCAAGACCGATGCCAAGGCCGAAACCAAGGTCGAAGCCAAAGCGGACGCCAAGTGCGGATCCTGTCCCAAGGATTGCAAGGACAAAAAGGCCTGTACCGACAAGTGCGGTTGCGCCGAAAAGAAAGCCTGCGCTGCAAAGAAAGCCTGCGAAGACAAGAAGGCTTGCCCCGACAAGAAAGCCGACGACAAGGCGGCCAAGTAAGCATCTCAAGGCGGCCGGGGAACAAAACGTATTCCCCGGCCGTTTTTTTTGCGGCGATTCCGGACCAATGGAATCGCTTCCAAATCGATCGGAATAGCGGAAATCCATGTGGCTTGAGCGAACCATCCAGTTGCGCGGTATCGTCGAAGGGGTCGGCATGCGGCCGGCGCTTTTTCGGCATAGCGTGCGTTTCGGCCTGACCGGGCAAGTGCTCAACCGCGAGGACGAGGTCGAATTGGTATGGGAGGGTTCACGCGAGGCGGTCGTGGCCGCGTTCGCCGCGCTGCCGGAGGCCTTCCCGCCGGGAAGCCGGGTGGATTTGCCGATCGCCTTTGCCGACCGCGAAATCGCTGCGCTCCATTTCCAGACTTTTGCGATCGTCCGGATCGCGAGTCCGGGGGCGGTCAATCTCCTTGCCGCGCCCGATCGCGCGCCGTGTCCGCGCTGCCGCGCCGAAGTCCGCGCCGCCGCCTGCCGCCGCCGCGATTATGTGCTCAATTCCTGCAGTGAATGCGGTCCCCGCGCCACCGTCATCGAAGCTCTTCCCTACGATCGCGACCACACCGCCTGGCGCGAGTTCCCCCTTTGTCCCGACTGTCTTCGCGAATATCGCGATCCCGCCGACCGCCGCTTTCACGTCGAAGGCATCAGCTGCCCGGTCTGCGGGCCCCGGCTGCAATGGCTCGACCGCGCCGGCGCCGCCGTCCCCGGCGTCAATCCTTTGGCCGAGGCGGGCAAAATTCTCGCCGCCGGCGGGCTGGTCGCCTTGAAGGGCGTCGGCGGCTTCCTGCTCCTCGCCGACCCCCGCTCGGCTATTGCGCTCGAACGGCTCCGGAAGTTCAAACGCCGCCCCGCCAAACCGCTGGCGCTGCTGGCGAAAAGCCTGGCGGCGGCGGAAAACGCCTTCGTGGTCGAACCGGCCTGTCGCGAACTTCTCGCGTCGGCCGCCGCGCCGATGATCCTCTTGCGCTGGCGCGAAATGGAGGATCAAGGCTGCTGCCGCAAGCTCATTACTCCCGATGCCCCGGACGAAGCGGCGGTGATGCTGGGGTCGTCGCTTCTCCATGAACTTATTTTCGACTTTTTTCCCGGTGAGCTCCTGGTCGCCACCAGCGGCAACCTCGCCGACGAACCGCCCGCGCTGGATACCGCCGCCGCGATCCGCTATCTTGGCGGCCACGTCGACGGCTTCGTCACCCACGAGCGCCGGATTCGCTGGCGGCACGACGATTCGCTGGTCGCCTTTCAGGGGGAAACGGCCCAGCTCTGGCGGCGGGCGAGGGGGTACGGCTGGGAAATTCCCGGCTTCGAGCTGCCGGGCAACGTGCTCGCCCTCGGAGCCGGGCTCAAGAACACCTTTGCCATCGCCGGCGGAGGCAAAATTCTCCTCTCGCCCCATCACGGCGAACTCGAGGAGGCGGTGACTTTCGACCAATGGCGCGACGCGCTGCGGCGGACTTTGAAGCAATGGTATGCGCCGATCGACCGGATCGCGGTCGACTGCCATCGCGACTATCCCTCCAGCCGGTTCGGCGCGGAGCTCGCCGCCGAACTCGGCGTCGAATTGCTTGAAGTGCCGCACCACTACAGTCATGCCCTGAGTCTCCTTGCGGAAACCCGGGTTCCCGCCGCGCTGGCGCTGGTTTTCGACGGCGTCGGCCTCGGGGCGGACGGCACGCTCTGGGGGGGCGAACTTCTCCGGGTCGGAATGGACGGTTGCGGCGAACGGCTGGCGCATTTTGCCGGCGTGCCGCTGCCGGGGGGCGACCTTGCGGTGCTTGAGCCGTACCGCCAGCTTGCCGGCCGGCGTTTCGCCGCCGGGGCTTCGGCCCGCGACGCCGCCGAGGAGTTGCTCCACCTCCAGTGCCGGCAGCGGCTCAACGCCCCGCTGACTTCGGCTGCCGGAAGGCTTTTTGACGCTTTTGCCGCCCTGGTCGGCATTTCTCCCCGCCGCGTCAGTTACGAGGGGCAGGCGGCGGTCCGGCTGGAGGCGCTGGCCCGTTCCCGGCCGGTCGCGGCGCTTGACTATCCGGTCGACTTCCGTTGCGAAGGCCGGATGCTCGCCGTCGATTGGCGGCAGCTTTTTGCCGACGGCTTCGAGCCCGGCGCGGCGGCGGCGTATGACTTCCACCGCGTGGTCGCGGCGGCGGCGCGGCAAATGGTGCTTCACGGACTCAGGCTATACCCCGGACTGCCGGTGCTGCTGACCGGTGGCGTTTTTCAGAACCGCTTGCTGACCCGGATGTTGCGCATGGAACTTGAGCGCTTGAGGATCGTCTCATTGATACATTCGACGATTCCGCCCAATGACGGGGGAATTTCTGTCGGCCAAACCCTGTTTTCGGGGTTGAATTTTCGGATTGACAGTGTAGATTAATAAGATAATCCGATTGCATGACTTTGGAAACGGGTTCTTTTTTTATAGGTCGAATATGTGTATCGCGTTACCCATGAAGGTATTGGAGATTCTGCCGGAGCGCCGCGCCGTGGTTTCGTTTGACGGGGTGGAGCGCCGGATTTCGTTGCGTCTCCTGGAGGATTGCCAGGTTGGTGATTATGTATTGATTCATGCCGGTTACGCGATTGAACGGATTTCCCAGACCGACGCCGCCGAGAACGAACGCATCCTCAAAGAACTGAAGGCAGGGCTGGGGGTATGAAAGCGACGACGTTCTGGCAGCGCGAGCTGGCGGTGCTGGCCGACTCCATCGACGGCGACATTCCGTTGATGGAAGTTTGCGGCAGCCACAGTATGGCGATTGCCGAGAGCGGGTTGCGTGCCTTGCTGCCGGCAAAAGTCCGGCTGCTCTCCGGTCCCGGCTGTCCGGTCTGCGTCTCCACCGGCGGCTTCATCGCCGACGCGATGGAGCTCTCCCGCCGCAATGTCAAACTCGCGCTTTTCGGCGATTTGCTGCGCATTCCCGGTCCCGACGGCACTTTGGCCGGCTGCCCCGGCGTGATGGTGATCTACTCCCCCGAGGAGGCGCTCGAATACGCCGTCGCCCACCCCGCCGACGAAGTGGTCTTCGCCGCCGTCGGTTTCGAATCGACCAATGCCGCGATGGCGGCGGTGCTCGAGGAGGCCGAGGAGCGCAAACTCGACAATTTCTCGCTGCTCTGCGACCTCAAACACCTGCGGCCGGTGCTCGATGACCTCGCCACCGATCCCGCCACCCGTTTGCGCGGGTTCATCCTTCCCGGCCACGTCGCGTCGGTGGTCGGCGAAGCCGGCTTCACCAACTTGCGCCTGCCCGGCGTGATCGCCGGTTTCACCCCCGAAAACATTCTCCACTCGATCAGTCGACTGCTGGAGCTGATCCGCGACCGCCAACTCGCGGTGGTCAACAACTACCGTCAGGTCGTCGCACCGCGCGGCAATGAGCACGCGCTGGCGCTGATCGACCGTTATTTCGAATGCGCCGACGGCGAGTGGCGCGGGATGGGGATGGTCCCCGGCGGCGTCCGCAAACTCCGGTCCGCCTACGCCCGTTTTGACGCGGCGAAACGTTACGCGTTGCCTTCGCGCCCGATGTACTCGGCGGCGGGCTGCCGCTGCGCGGAGATCCTGCGCGGCCATCTCGCCCCCGCCGAATGTCCGATTTTTGCCAAAAAATGCACCCCGTCGCACCCGGTCGGAGCCTGTATGGCCAGCTCCGAGGGAGCGTGTGCGGCGATCTATTTATATGGAATGACCCGATGAACGACGAACACTCGATCACGCTTGCCCAGGGCGGCGGCGGTCCCGCCGGCAACCGGCTGATCCGGGAGGAGATTCTCTCCCGCTTCGGCAATCCGGCGCTGTCGCCGCTGCCGGACGCGGCGAGCCTGCCCGGCGATCTGGTTTTTTCCACCGACTCCTTTGTGGTGACGCCCCGCTTTTTTCCCGGCGGCAACATCGGGAAACTGGCGGTATGCGGCACTGTCAACGATATTGCGGTGGCGGGCGGAATTCCGCAGTACCTTTCGCTCGCCATGATTCTTGAGGAGGGGCTGCCCAAAGAAGAGTTGCGGCAGATCCTCGATGCCGCCGCCGCCTGCGCCGAAACTTGCGGCGTCACCGTGGTCACCGGCGATACCAAAGTCCTGCCGCGCGGCATGGTTGATGGCATTTATCTCAATACCGCCGGCATCGGCCGGCGAAATGCGCGGTTTTCGCTCGGCCAGGACCGCATCCGGCCCGGCGACGCGGTGCTGGTTTCCGGCTCGATCGGCGAACACGGCATGGCGGTGATGGCGGCTCGCCACCGGATCGGCGGCGAAGGGGTCAAAAGCGACTGCGCGCCGCTCGCCGGTCTGATCCTGGCCGCCGCTGAAGCGGCCGGCGGCCACATCCGCTTCATGCGCGACCCCACCCGGGGCGGCGTCGGGGCGGTGGTCGAGGAAGCGGTGACCGGAACCGGTTGCGGAATCGAACTTGAACTCGCCGCCTTGCCGAAGAGTCCGGCGGTGGCGACGCTGGCCTCGATGTTGGGGATCGACCCGTTGTTCGCCGCCTGCGAGGGCAGGGTGGTGATGATCGTCGATCCGGCCGCGGAAGCCGATTTGCTGGCGCTCTGCCGCCGCTTTGAGGGCGGCGAAATGGCGGCACGGATCGGTACGGTCAATGACGACGCCGGGCGGGTGACGCTGCTCGGCGAATGGGGCGGCCGCCGGTTGATGATTCAGCCCGACGGCGACCAGCTGCCGCGGATTTGTTGATATGCACGAACTCTCGATCGCCCAATCGCTGGCCGACGCCGCCGACCGTTACCAGCGCGAACACGGCGGCCGGGTGAGAAAACTCGCGGTCGCGGTCGGCCGCCTCGGCGGAGTTGATCGCGAAGCGCTCGAATTCGCCTGGCCGATGGCGCTGGAGACGGTTGAAAACCGGCGGCTTGCGGGTTGCTCGATTGAGATCGAGATGCTCGACTTGCGCTTCCGCTGCGTCCAATGCGGCGGCCGGTGCGAGGACAAAAAATTGGTTTGGAAGTGCCCGGCGTGCGGGGGGGAGGACACTCTCCGCTGCGAAGGCGGGCGTGAATTGATATTGAAACACCTTGAGGTTGAAGATGTGTAAAGATTGCGGCTGCGAAGCAGCCAATGCCGGGCATGCGCACCGGCATCACCATCTCCACCATGATCACGATCATGAACATGGCCATCACGATGACCATGACCACGATCATGAACATGGCCATCATCACCATGACGGCGGCCACGATCACGACCACTCTCACAGTCATGATCACGACCACAGCCATGACCATCATCACCATGATCACGACCACGGTCATGATCATCGGCATGACCGCGGCGAAACCCGCCGGGTCGAACTCGAGAGTGCGGTGCTGGCCGCCAACGACGCGATTGCGGCAAGCAACCGCGACTGGTTCCGCGCCCACGGCATCGCCGCGATCAACCTGATCTCGTCGCCCGGCTCGGGCAAGACCGCGCTGCTGGAAAAAACACTGCCGATGCTTGCCGCGCGCGGCATTCACGCCGCGGTAATCGTCGGCGACCAGTACGGCGACGCCGATGCCGAGCGCATCCGCCGGACCGGCGCGCCGGTGACCCAGATCGAGGTGCACGAAAGCTGCCACCTCAATGCCGGGCAGGTCCGCGACGTGCTCGACGCGGCGGTGCCGCCGGGCACCGATCTGGTGATTCTGGAAAATGTCGGCAACCTGGTCTGCCCGGTTGCCTTCGACCTCGGGGAAGATTGCAAAATCGCTTTGCTGTCGACTCCCGAAGGCGAGGAAAAGCCGCTGAAATATCCGGGCCTTTTCATCGCCGCCGCGGTGGTGCTGCTGACCAAGATCGATCTTGCCGAAGTGCTCGGCTACGATCGCGAACTCTGTGTCGGCAATCTCCGCCATGTCAATCCCCAAAGTCGGATCGTCGAAGTTTCCGCGCGGAGCGGCGCGGGAATGGAGCGGTGGATCGACATCCTTGCGGAAATCGTCGATCGCCGAAAACATCTTTTATAAACCATAACGAGTCATAACAAAAAAGAGAGAGAACCATGACGGAATGGGCAATGTTTTTGTTGTTGGGACTCCCGCTTGCATTCGGCACCCTGGCCTGGCTGGTGCCGTCGGCAAAAGTACGGAGTCTCCTTGTCGTCGTCAGTGCGATCGCGGTAGCCGCGCTCGGACTGTCGCTGGTGCGGCTGTCGCTTGACGCGCCGGAAGGGATCTGGGTTTACCAGGTTCCCGCCTCCTGCGAATGGGTCGGCAGCCTGCTTGAAGGGCTCATCATCCTGGTCATCGGGGTGATCGCGGTCCGCATCCGCAACTTCTGGATCATCATTTTTTCGCTGCTCCAGCTCGGTTTCGCGATCGCGAGTTACGCGATGACCAAGCATGGCGATGAGGAAACGCTGATCACGCTGTTCCGGATCGACGACCTCAGCCGGATCATGCTGCTGGTGACCACCATCGTCGGCGCGCTGATCCTGGTTTTTGCGATCGGTTACATGAAGGAACACGCCAAACACGCTCCGCGCCACGCGGCGTCGCTCGGCCAGTTCTTCTTTTTCTTCATCTCCTTCCTCGGCTTCATGAGCGGGCTGGTGATCTCCGACAATCTGTCGTACTTCTCGCTCTGCTGGGAAGCGACCACCCTCTGTTCCTACGCCCTGATCGGCCAGGACGGCGGCGATGCCCGCCGGATCAACGCCACCCGCGCCCTTTTCATCAACAGCTTCGGCGGGGTGATGCTGCTGGCCGGGATCTTCTTCCTCAAGCTGCGGACCGGCGGGGAGAGTTTTGACGTGCTGCTCTCGACCGAAGACAAGCAGCTGGTGATCCTGCCGGCGGTGCTGCTCTGCGTCGCCGCCTTCACCAAATCGGCGATGTTCCCGTTCCAGAGCTGGCTCCTGGGCGCGATGGTCGCCCCGACGCCGGTGTCGGCGATGCTCCATGCCGCGACCATGGTCAAGGCGGGGGTTTATCTGGTGATGCGACTCACCCCGGGCTTCTACGGCGAACGCACGATGATCGTGGTCGCTTTCGCCGGCGCGCTGACCTTCGTCGGCGGGGCATTGCTCGCGTGCACCCAGAGCAATGGCAAAAAGGTGCTCGCCTACTCGACCATCTCCAACCTCGGTCTGGTGGTCGCCTGCGCCGGGATCGATTCGCCGCTGGCGTATGCTGCGGGTCTCGCCATCATCACTTTCCACGCCATCTCCAAGGGCCTCCTCTTCCTCTGCGTCGGCCGGATCGAACAGGTCATCGGCAGCCGCGACATCGAGGATATGGACGGGTTGCTCTTCAAGATGCCCTTCACCACCTGCGTCGCCTGGATCGGGATGATTTCGATGCTGCTGCCGCCCTTCGGGATGCTGTTGAGCAAATGGCTGGCGATCGAAGCGACCATCCGTTCGCCGTTTCTGCTGGTGTTCATGGTGCTCGGGAGCGCGTTGACCGTGTTCTTCTGGGCCAAGTGGATCGGCCGGCTCCAGAATATCGGCTATCATGAGTCGATGCCCAAAGAAATCATGCCGGGCTCGATGAAGTTCGCGCTGTCGATGCTGGCGCTGATGGTGCTGGCCACCGGGGTCACCACGATGCTGATCTTCTCCGAAGTCTTCGGCAAGATGGCGCGCGAAACCTTTGATTCGGTCGGCGTGACCGACTGGACCGCCTTCAACGATATCTCCAACTTCTCGGGGATCGTGATCTTCGCCGCCATTGCGATCGGCGCGATTCTTTACTATCTCTTCTTCTGGTGCCGCTTCAAGAGCAGCAACGTCCGGCTTCCCTTCCTCTGCGGGGAGAATATTGAAGTCGCGATGCTCAAGGACGACCCGGCCCGCAAGAGCTATGATTTCCGCACCGCTCAGGACAAGATCGAGCACTCGGTGGTCTCGAGCCTCTACTTCAGGGGCATCGTCGGCGAAACTCCGGTTACCCGGTGTTTCAACTGGGTCGCCTGGCTGATCATCATCGTCCTCATCGGCAACACCCTGTTCCGGGTCGGCATCAACTGAGATTAAATGGAGATTCGATCAATATGAATGGTTCGGAATGGATGGATTTGTTGCAGAACAAGTGGGTGGTAGCCACCGCCGCTTTGATCTTCGCGCCGGTTGCCGGCGGGTTGATCGCGGGGCTTGACCGCATCGTCAATGCGAGAATGCAGAGCCGCATCGGGCCGCCCCTGATGCAGAGCTTTTATGACGTCTTCAAACTCTTCGGCAAAGAGCCGCTGGCCTTGCACCGGCCGCAGATCATGTATGTGGTGATGCACCTCGTTTTCATGATGCTGACGGTTTTCCTGCTCGCGCTCGGGCAGGACTTGCTGATGATTCTCTTTGTTCACGCCTTTTCGTCGATCTGTCTGGTGCTGGGGGGGATGAGCGTGCGCTCGCCCTACAGCTGGATCGGCAGTCAGCGCAAGATTCTCCAGATCCTGGCTTACGAGCCGATCCTGATTTTGCTGATCCTCGGGATTTACCTCCGGGACAACAGCTTCCTCGGCTCGGTGGTGCTGGAGAATCCGCAGCCGCTGCTGGTGACCATGCCGCTGTTGTTCCTCGCGTTCATCTGCGTGCTGGCGATCGAATTCAACAAGTCGCCGTTTGACTTGTCGACTTCGCATCACGCCCACCAAGAGATCGTCAAGGGGATCACCCTCGAATACGCCGGTCCGTTCCTCGGGCTGATCGAGATCGCCCACCTCTACGAAGTGGCGCTGTTCTTCGGTCTGGTGATGGCCTTCTGGCACAGCAGCATCCTGATCGGGCTCCTGCTGGTGGCGCTGGTGTTCTTGTTCCTCAACCTGGTCGACAACGCGTTTTCGCGCCTGACGCCGGGCTGGATGATTCGTTATATGTGGACGGTGCCGCTGATGCTGGCGCTGGCGAACTTAATCTGGTTATGGAGTTGAGAAAATGACCAAAGCTACGGCAAAATCCCCATGGATCGTACATCTCAATTGCAACAGCTGCAATGGCTGCGATATTGAATTCCTGTCGCTTTTGACCCCGCTCTACGACGTTGAACGTTTCGGCGCGGTGCACATCGGCAATCCCAAACACGCCGACATCATGGTGGTGACCGGCTCGGTCAACCACCGCAATGCCCGCGTGCTGCGCAATGCCTACGACCAGATGCCGTCGCCCAAAGTGGTGGTGGCGATGGGCGTCTGCCCGGCCACCGGCGGCATCTTCGCCGACTGTTACAACGTGCTCGGCGGCGCCGACAAGGTGATTCCGGTCGACGTCTACGTCCCGGGTTGCCCGCCGCGTCCGGAGGCGATGATCGACGGCGTGGTCGAGGCGGTTGGCATTCTCGCCAAAAAACAGCAGGATACCGCGACCGTCAAGCCGGTCCGCGAGATCAAAATTGTCAGGCCCGTCCCGGCCCCGGCGGCTCCCGCCCCGGCTCCCGAAGCGACGGTTGACGCAACGGCAAAGGCGGTGGCAAATTGATGACCGTAAATGAAGAAATCAACGTCGGAAACGTGCTCGAAAAAGTCGCGTCGCTGCTGCCGCGCGGCTACCGTTTCGTGACCATGACCGCGGTGGATTCGACCACCCACTTCGATATTTATTACCACTTTGACCTCGACTACGAGCTTTATACGCTTCAGCTCAAACTCGGTCGCGAGGAAAAAGCGCCGAGCATTTCGCCGGTCTGCTTCGCCGCATTGATCGTCGAAAACGAAATTCAGGATCTTTTCGGCATCACCTTCAGCGGGCTGGTGCTCGATTATGAAAAGCGGTTTCTGTTATCCGAGGGCGCGCCCGAGCGGCCCTTCTGCCGCGTCCCCGGCGTCAGCGTGACGGCGGTCGATGCCAAAGCCGACGGAGGTGTCAAATGACCACGATTGTTCCCTTTGGTCCGCAGCATCCGGTGCTGCCGGAACCCTTGCAGTTGCGTCTGGTGCTCAAGGAAGAGCAGGTTGTTTCGGTCACTCCGGTGATCGGTTACGTCCACCGCGGGCTGGAGAAACTGGCCGAGCAGAAGGATTTCGTTCAGGACACCTATTTGATCGAACGCGTCTGCGGCATCTGCAGTTTCATGCACTCGATGAGCTTCTGCCTCGGGATCGAGGAGATGATGAACATCCCGGTGCCGCCGCGGGCCAATTACCTGCGCTTGATCTGGGCCGAACTCCACCGCATGCACAGCCATCTGCTGGCGCTCGGGCTGCTGGCCGACGCCTTCGGCTTTGAGAACCTCTTCATGCAGCTCTGGAAGACCCGTGAGCACATCATGGACGCGATGGAGTACACCACCGGCGGCCGGGTGATGCTCGGCAGCTGCTGCATCGGCGGCGTCCGCAAGGACATCAACGAGGAACAGCGCAAGTTCGTCCTCGGCAAACTCGACGCGGTGGAAAAGGAACTGCGTTCGCTCTTCAACGTGCTGATGAACGACTACTCCGTCAAAAAGCGGCTGGTCGGGGTCGGCGCGCTCGATCTCAAGAGCGCCTATGAACTCGGCGCGGTCGGACCGACCGCCCGCGGCAGCGGTTTGCGCAAGGACCACCGGATGACCGGTTACGGCGCTTACGGCGAAATCGCTTTTGAACCGGTGGTCGAACAGGACGGCGACTGCTACGCCCGGACCCGGGTCCGGACCGGCGAGCTGATCCAGTCGATCGACCTGGTCCGCCAGGCCTTCGCCAAAATGCCGGATTCGGAGCTCAAAACTCCGTTCAAGGGCAACCCCTCCGGCGAAGTCGCGGTGCGGGTCGAACAGCCGCGCGGCGAAGTGCTCTACTACCTCAAGGGCGACGGCACCGATAAGTTGTCCCGGCTGCGGGTCCGCACGCCTACTTTCGCCAACATTCCGCCGTTGCTCGAAATGCTCAAGGGCTGCCATCTTCCGGATGTGGCCGTGATCATTCTTTCGATCGACCCCTGTATCAGTTGCACGGAGCGTTAAAAGATGAAACTGTTTACTATTTTCAAAGATATTGCGTGGAACCTGGTTCGCACGCCCGCGACGCGGAGATATCCCTTCGAAAAGCGTCCCGAATTCGAAGGCACCCGCGGCAAGCTGATGATCGAGGAGTCAAAGTGCATCTATTGCGGCATCTGCGCCAAGAAATGTCCGTCGAACGCGCTGGTGGTGACCCGCAAGCCGGATCAGTCCTGGCAGTTCGACCGTTTCCGCTGCATTCTCTGCGCGGCCTGCGTCGAAGCCTGTCCCAAGAAATGTCTGCGGATGGCTCCCCGGCTGGAAGAGGAAAAGAAATCGTAACGCCTCCCGTTTTCCGCTTGACGGCGGTCCTGAAAAGGGCCGCCGTTTTTTTGCGGCGATCGTGTTTGCGGCAGTTTTTTTGCGCATCCGCCAGACGGTGTTGTGGATTTTTTCGACTATGAAAAATATTACTTTTCTAAAAATAAGGATTTGCTTTTATTGAAAAGCAGTTTATTATAGTTGGCGTAAAGCGATTGATGCTCCCTAAACTTGAAAGGGTCAAATCATGTCAGTCACAGCATTGCTCAATCGAGTTGATTCCCGCAGAACTTCCGCCCTCGACGTCGACGCCAATCTGGTCATTACCGCCAAAGGTTCCATTGCCGCCACCATCGATCCCG
>CAZRFG010000079.1:0-12290 GCA_964599205.1 uncultured Victivallaceae bacterium | reverse complement strand
GCCGCCCTTGTCGAGAATCAGGCAGGCGTCCACGAAGGTCTCGACGTTATTGACCACCGTCGATTTCTTCCACAAGCCGGAAACCACCGGATAGGGCGGCTTGAACGTGGGCTCGCCGCGCAACCCCTCGACCGAGTGGATCAAGGCGGTCTCTTCGCCGCAGACAAAAGCCCCCGCGCCGAGCCGGATCACGATCTCAAAGTCAAACCCGCTGCCGAGGATGTTTTTGCCGGTGAAGCCCCACTCTTCGGCCTGCTTGATCGCCAGCTCGAGGCGCTTGACCGCGAGCGGATATTCGGCCCGGACGTAGATCACCCCGCAGGACGCGCCGATCGCGTAGCCGCCGATGATCATCGCCTCAAGCACCGAGTGGGGGTCGCCCTCGAGCACGGCGCGGTCCATAAAAGCGCCGGGGTCGCCCTCGTCGGCGTTGCAGATCAGGAACTTTTCGCCGGCCGGCTGTTCCGCCGCCATCTGCCACTTGCGGCCGGTCGGGAAACCGCCGCCGCCGCGGCCGCGAAGGCCGGAGGCGAGCACGGTATCGATCACCTCCTGCGGTTTCATCGAGCCGAGTGCCTTGACCAGCGCCTGATAACCGCCGGAAGCGATATACTGCTCCATGCTCTCGGGATTGATCACCCCGGTGTTGCGGAGCACGATCCGGGCCTGCGGACGACCGGGGGCGGGCTCTTCGAATTCGGGGTAATACCAGGTTCGGTCAATGATCATCAGATCTTCGTCGGGGTGATCAACCCCGCCGTCGAGGATGACCGGAACGTCCTGCGCGGTGACTTTGCCGCAGATCAGGCTTTTGCCGCTGCGATTGTCGACCAGCATGATCACCGGCTCGGCGTAGCAGAGCCCCATGCAGCCGACTTCGGTGATCGCGACCTCTTTTTCGAGGCCGCGGTTTTTGATCTCCTCAAGCAGCGCGTCGCGCACCGGAAAGGTGCCGGCGGCGATCCCGCAGGTGCCCAGCGAGACCAGGATATTGAGCGGCGACGGCGGCGTTTTCTGAAGTTTTTTGCAGAGTTTGGCGAGTTCGGCTCCGGATTTGATTTTGGGCATGATCTCACTTCTCCTCATTGCAGCTGGCCAGAATGGAACTCACCATCTCCGGCGTCACGCAGCCGTAAATCTGTTCATCGACCCGGACCACCGGAGCGAGACTGCAGGCCCCGACGCAGCGCAGCGTACCGAGGAAGAACTTGCCGTCCTCGGTGGTGGCGTTTTCCTCGCAGTTGAGCTGGCGCTTAAATTCGGCGAGCACGCTGTCGGCTCCTTTGACGAAACAGGCGGTGCCGATGCAAACGTTGATTTTGATCCGGCCGATCGGTTCGTCGGTGAAGTAATTGTAAAAACTGATCACGCCGTAAACTTCGGCGGGGGAAATTTCGAGGCGGCGGGCGACGAAATGCTGGACGTCTTCGGGAAGGTAGCCGAAAATTTCCTGCGCCTGATGGAGGATCCGGATCAGAAAGCCGCGGCGGCGTTCCGGGTTTTCGGCCAGGGGAAGCTCGTCGATGAATGCGGCGAGCTTCTTCAGCCTTTGTTCGTGTTCCACAGCGGCGTGGCTGTGTTCGTGGAGGGTGCTGCGACAACTCATGCGAATATCCTTTCTTCACGGGGCATTGGGGTCCGGATACGAAAAGAAAAAGAGACAAATCCCTTGCGAAAACCGCATTGCGGAATAATAGGTTCGAAAACCCTTTTCGTCAAGTCGGTGATCCAACAAAAATGAATAAAATTCGGTTATTTTCCGTTCGGCGGCAGCAAAAAAAAACCGGTTCACCCAAGGGGGAACCGGCGAGTTAAGGTCCTGATCAGAAAGGCAGTGCGGCCTGTTTAATCCCGTCCGCCTCAAGCGAAGCGATCACTTTGCCGGCGGCATCCACCTCGGAGGCGGCGAAGCGGGCCGGACTTCCCGGCAGCGTTTTCCCCGGCGCGGCGAAGCGGACCTGGTAACGGCGGCCGTCGGCGGCAACGACGGTCACCACGGCGACGCCGTCAACCGTCGCGCACCCGACTTCCGGCGCTTTGGCCCCGGCTTTGACCGCGGCGAGGACCGAGAGGAACTGGGTAGCCTCGACCGGGCCGGTGGCGGCGGTGAGGTGATAATTGTCGACCATATAGGGCTTGGTCTGCTCCAGCACCGGCGGGTCAAAGGCGGTGAACTGCTTGAACTTGAGCCCGGCCGGGGCGAAGAAGCGGACCGCGAGCGACGCTCCGGGGCGGGTGATGAGGACGCGCTGCGCCTTTTCGTCGACCTTCATCTCGTCGAGCGCGTGGAGCCAGTATTCAAAGGACCTGGGCGTCGCCGAGGCAAGCTCGTCGCGCACCACAAAGACCCCTGCTTGCTTGAGGAACACCACGTCGCGCACCGATCGGGTCAGCCGTCCGCCGTAGGCCGCGGTGGCGTCGCCGGAGGTCACCGTGAAAAGCGGCGAATCGGCGAAGTCGGTGATTTTGCCGGTCGCCGCCGGACCGATGTCCTGCCCTTTGCCGCCGTCGGTGGTAATTGCGCACTTGGCGCGGGTGCTGCGGGTCCAGAGCTTGTGATGCTTGGAGTAATAGTAGTTGTAATAGCCGGTCGGAATCGCCAGCGGTTCGCCGAAGGCCTCGATGGCAAAGGCGTTCTGATCCTCGTGCCCGTGCGAAACCGCGCCGTAGGGATTGGAGTGGAACTTCATCCCCACATGGTTGTCGCCGTCGACCAGGGTGTTGCGGAGCGCCACCAGTCCGACGTCGGCGAAGAGACGCGAAGTGGGCAGATCGGTCGGGGCTTTCGACTCAAGGTTGCGATCCTGAACGATCGCGGTGACGCTGCCGGTCATCGAGCTCTTGGCCTGTTCGGCGTAGAACTTGAGGCGGGGATCGCGGTTGAGCAGCGCGTAAACGTAGAGCGTGCTTCCGTACCAGCCCGGCGTCGCAACCGCGTAGCCGTCGCCGAAAACCTGACGCTTGCCGAAGGGCGGGGTGCTGTAGTAGAGATAATACGGGGTATTCTTGAAGAACGGCTTGGCGGCGAGGTTGAGCCCGGTCGCCTGCTTGACCGCGACCAAAAAGTGGGTGATGAACTCCATGTACGAGGCCCAGTAATGGGTGCCCTCGTTCCAGCCGCCCTCGGGGCCGCCCCAGCAGGGATACGCGCCGTAGTAGATGCGGAGCGCGTAGTCGAGGTACTTTTTCGCTTCCGGGTGTTCCGGGATCAGCTCGATCGCGGCTTCGCCCATGAAGCCGGTCATCCGCCCGGCGTGGCTTTCAAAGGGGTTGTTGTCAAACGGGCGCTTGAGCAAATAATCATAGAGCTGGCGGGTGCGTTCAAGCATCACCTTTTCGATTTTGGCCCGCTCCTCCGGCGTGTACAAGTTATAAGTCCAGTCGTAAGCGCGGACGCCGCGCATCATCAGCCACATCGCGGGTTCGTCGTTGTGGGTGAGCTCGGTCGATCCTTTGGGATTCCAGCCGAAGAAGTGGAGCACCCGGCGTTTGGCCTCCTCCCCGGCCTGGCGGTTGCCGGTGAGCAAATAGGCGAGCCCGGCCTGCTCCATCTTGTCCATCGGCGGGCGGGTGGCGCGGAAGATCACCGCGTAGGTGGCGTTGCGGCTGTCATCGGCGGGAAGGAACTGCGGCTCGGCGACCAGTTCCTCGCCGGTGAAGCCCTGGACGCGCTTGAGCAATGCTTCGGCCATCCCCTTCAAATCGCCATCGGCGGCGCGTTTGCGGAACGCGGGAAGCTCGTCGGCGCGGACAAAGAGCCGCGGCCGCGCCTTGGAGATGCGGTCGGTGAAACTGGCTTCGGGATACGGGAAAATCCCGGCTTCGGCGGTGATGGTGAAATCGCGGACACGGCTCCACACCACTCCCCCCGGGGTCTCGACGCCGTAGCGCCAGAAATATTTTCCCGCCGGAAACGGCTTGGTCGGCACCTCGATTCGATATTCGAGTTCCTTCGCCTGATAAACCAAATTCTTGAACTCCCGGTCGGCGGCGACCTCGAGCCGGTAGCGAATGCCGTCGCCTTTGGCCGGAATCCAGCGGAAAGCGGGGGGATTGGTCAGCGACACTTCCCCCGCCTGCGGCTGGTAGTCGAGATTCTGCCCCGGCACCGGCGGAACGTCAAGGCCGAGCGAAGCGGCATCGGGGGCGGCGCTGACCGAGAGCGCGAGCAGTGCAGAACCGATTGACAGTGCGGATTTTCTGACCATTTACAGCAAGCTCCTTTTTCAATAGGGGAAATAAAGTTCGCGCGTCGCCGGATCGGTCCAGCTGAAGGTGGGCAAATAGCCCTTCCACCATCCGGCATGGCCGTCGGAGTAGAGGATATTGCGGCCGCCGGTGTGAAGGCTCGGCAGCTTGGCGGTGCCGTAGATGATGCCCGGCGTACCGGCGGCCATGCCGTTTTTGTCGATGGCCCAGTAGCTGTCGGTGACGTAGAGAAGCCTGGAGGGACGCTTGGCGCGGGTGATCTTGCCGGTCTTGCCGTTCGGGTCAAAATAACCGGCAACCAAACCGGCATTGGCGTCATTGCTGTAGTTCATCCCGTAGCCGCCCCGGAGGTTGCCGACGGCGGTCCAGCCGAGCGAGGCGTACTGATCCGGCGCGACCGACGGGCACTCATAAACCTTCGGAAACTTGACCGGATTTGAAGTCGCGCCGTAGTCGAAGAGATTGTCCATGCCGAGATAAGGGCCGAGCAGATTGTACCAGCTCCAGACCTTGCTCCACTTGACGCCGTACGCGGCGGGACAGAAATAATCTTCCTTGTCGGCCGCGTACTGGACGACGGCGACGCCGATCTGGCGCAAATTGCCGATGCACTTGATCGACTTGCCTTTTTCACGCGCCTGATTCAGCGCGGGCAACAGCATCGAGGCGAGGATGGCAATGATCGCGATCACCACCAGAAGTTCAATCAGGGTGAATTTTCTTTGCATGTCAGATTCCTTTAATATAAGTATTTGCAGTCGGAAACCACCAACTGAGACCGGAACAGTTCCTTAGGCACCATGTGATCCTGCTTCTGGAGGCGGCGAACCAGCCCGGCGACCGCCTTCGCCGCCATTTCGTGGAGCGGCATCCGGACGTAATTGATCGCACCGGGCAAGGTGCTGTCGGGTGCCGAGAGGTCGTCGAAACAGATGATGTCGAGGTCGCGCCCGAGAACTTTGCCGACCCGCTCGATCGCCACCAGCGAGTAGACGCAGAGCGCACTGTAGCCGAGCAGCAGCACCTCGATCCGG
This sequence comes from uncultured Victivallaceae bacterium, assembly GCA_964599205.1. GTDB lineage: Bacteria > Verrucomicrobiota > Lentisphaeria > Victivallales > Victivallaceae > JAVBUI01. The sequence goes on along the minus strand of CAZRFG010000079.1, from coordinate 7,047 downwards.
TTTTCCCCGATGAAGCGGCAGAAGTCGTCGAAACGGTCGAAGACGGCGAGGTGCTCAAAGTGAAGCTCCCCGGGACAACGCAGCGAGTGCTCGGCAAAGGCCTTCATCCAGCCCCGCTTGCGCCAGTAGGGCGAGTAGGGCGCGGGACTGTCGGAGCCGCCGACAAAGGCGATCCGGCGCGCCCCGTTGCGAAGCAGCCGCGACGTGGTCTGGCGGACCATTTCTTCGTAATCGACCGCGTAATAGGCGAGTTCCGGCTGCGGCGCGATCCGGTTGATCAGCACCACCGGCACGCTTTCGGCGGAGATTTTGGCCAGCGCGGGGAACTCATCGGTCTCGGCGTAGGAGAGGAAAATGCCGTCGAGATCCTGCGAGCGCAGCAGCTCTTCGCGGTTGCGGATGATCAGATTGGCATTGACCAGCGAACAGGCGTGGCGCAGCGCGTCGAGCAGCAGCGAAGAATAATAGGGATCCACCCCGGGCCGGAGCTCGGCGCCGAAGTGGAAGACCTTGCGCACTTCGAGCACGTCGTCGCCGGCGACGAAAGTGCCGACGCCGGCGCGGCGGATCACCCGGTTCTCCTGCTCCAGCCGGTCGACCGCCCGCCGGATGGTAGTCCGGCTGACCCCGAAGCGGGTCATCAGCTCGTTTTCCGAGGGCAGCATGCTCCCCGGCGGCAGCAGCGCGCGCTGGGTGAGCTCGGTGCAGAGCACCGCGTAAATTTCATTGTACCCGACCTTTTGCGACATTGCCGTACTCCCTATGTATACCAGATAACATTACCGGTATACATTATAGTAAAAAAAACTTCGTTTGTCAAGTCGTTTCTTTACAAAATTAAAAAAAACGGCGCGAAAAGCGCCGCTAAGAAGATCATCCGGCTTACTTGGCCGGATTCATGTAGTAATCGTTGACGCTGAGACCGCCGATGGTGGCGCTGCTGGGGATTTTTTCGACCGTGCCGACGTGGCCGTCGTAGAACAAGGTGTTGGGCTGACGCTTGGCGCCGTGGCGGAGCCAGGCGACGTTGCCGTAATCGTTGTCCCAGGTGGTGCTGCTGAGGTTGTTCTGCTCGTAATAATAGCCGTCCTGAATGGCGATCTTGTTGCTGGCTTTGCGGATCGAACCTTGCTTCAGCGGCAGGTTCCAGGTGCCGGAGCCGGACTTGTAACCGCCGGCGCGATTGTGGAGGTAGCCGCCCATCAGCATATTGCTGTAGTTGACCGTCTGCGGTCCGGCGTAGGCAAAGACCAGCCCCTGTTCATTGGGGCCGCCGGGGCAGAGCGGAACCGCGTAGGTGAGCACCGGCGCTTTGCGCGAAAACATCGCCGGATTGTAGGCGTTGAGCTTGGCGAACCATTGCACCCGGGGGTCGCCGAGCCACATGCAGGCGACCATCATGTCGTCGTTGTCGGCGGCGTACATCAACTCATAGGTGCCCATCTGCTTGAGCAAATTGGCGCAGCTGGTTTTGTGGGCCAGTCCGCGGGCATGGTTGAGAGCGGGCAGCAGCATCGAAGCGAGAATGGCGATAATGGCAATCACCACCAGCAATTCAATCAAGGTAAAATGCTTTTTCATCGAACACCTCCGTAATTCCAAAATTGCGCCGCTCATTTGTAATTATACCGGATTCTATCCATGTTGACAATAGCACAAAACAAATATTCTTAGCACTTATCAAATTATTTGAAATAAAAATCACCCATCCCGGACAATTCGCGGTGTAGGGTGATCAGGAACCTTTGAGGCGCGTGAAGCCTGGCAGGTCAGAAAAAAGCAAAAAAAACGCGGAGCCCATCGGACTCCGCGTTGCAATCGCAGCAGGAGGAAGATTATTCAGCGCCGGGGACGAACACCACGGTGTTGGTCTTCAGCACGCCGTCGGTGGTCACCACGTCAGGATTCATCTTCTTGAAGACGTCGATCGTGATCTTCTGGTTCTTGACGAAGTCGTCAAGCTTGATGTCTTCAAGGATTTCGACCGGAACCGAGCTGCCGGTAACCGCCTGTTCGGCGGGAGCCTTGACCGCCGGAGCGGCGGCGGCGGGAGTCGCGGCGGCAGCGGCGGCCGGAGCGGCGGCAGCCGGAGCGGCAGTCGCAGCCGGAGCGGTCACGTCGGCGGCGACCGGAGCGGACGGAGCCTTGGCCAGCGCGCTGGCGGCGGCGTCGAGAGCGGCATCGTTCTGGACCGGAGCGGCGGCGGTCGCGGCGGCAGCGGCGGCGGCCTTGCCCGGGATCACCAGTTTCTGACCGACCTGCAGGCGGCGGGTGGCGGCTTCATCCATGTGATTGGCGGCCATCAGTTCGGACGACTTGACGCCGAGCTGCTTGGCGATCTTCGGAATCGAGTCGCCGGACTTGACGACATAGGTGGCGCCGTCGGCGGCCGCAGTGGCCGCGGCCTTGGCAGCCGGTTTGGCGCTGCTCTTGGCGGAGGCGCTCTTGCCGGCCTTGGCGGCGGTCGAAGCCATCGAGTGAGTCGCGCCCTTGGCCGGGATCACCAGCTTGCGGCCGACCTTGAGTTTGCGGGCGTCGTCATTGGTCATGCCGTTGGCGGCGAGAAGGGTGCTCGGGCCGATGCCGTGCGCTTTGGCGATCGAGCCGATGGTGTCACCGGATTTAACCACATAGGAGCCGGAAGTCGAAGCGACCACTTTTTTGGCGGACGAAGCGGCGGCCGCTTTTTTCGGCACGGCTTCGTCGAGCGACGGCAGGGCTTTTTCCTCGGTCGCGGTTTCGGTCATGGCGGCGGCCGGAGCGGCCGGGGCGGTTTCTTCGGCAACGGCGGCCATCGGGGCCACCGGCTTTTCGGCGGGGATGTAACCGCGTTCACCCATTACTTCCGTTTTGCACCCGCCGACCAGCAACATCGAGCCGAGAGCGGCGACCATACCCGACATGATCAGACTTCTATTCATGATTTCAACTCCACTTTTTCGAGAATGAAAAATTCCGTTTACGAATAATATAAATACTGTAGTGGCAAATGCAACAACTTTTCATCGGAAAATGTGAAAAAAAACGCTCCGCGTTACCGGCGGCGCGATGCGGACCGCGCTTTCGCGGCCGGTCCTTCCGCTCAGCGCAGATCGCCTTTGGTCCGCAGATTTTCCAGCACCGCGGGCAACCCGAGTTCCTTGACCGCATCGCGGACGGCGCGGTAGCCGCCGCCGTAAACCGGATCCGGATTGCGCTCCATCCGGCGGTTGAGTTCAGGACGCCCTTCGGCCTGGTTGACCAGCGAGGCGATGTATTCGGCGAAGCCTTCGCGAAGCGCCTCGGACTCAACCTGCGGCGCATAGTGCTTCATCCAGTCATGGGCGACTTCATGGGCGGCGGTTTCGATGAAGCGGCCGCGCGGCAGGTGATCGAGGACATAAACCCCGCACCGCTCGCCGAGCACCCGTTCGCCGACCAGCCGGTCGTCGCGGTAGAGCTGCTGCGAATTCTTTTCATAAGAGTAAAGACCGAGCTCCTCCGCCCCCGGCTTTTCGTCGGCGACGGATTTACCGCCGTTTTTGGCCTCGAGTTTCGGCCGGTCGGCGACCAGGAAATAGAGCCGGCACGGCGTCCGGCTGCCGAGTATGGCACTCACTTTGTCCCGGGTCTCTTCAAACAGAGCGACCATCGCGGCGGGATCGGTCAGCGCGGTCCGGCCGCAGTCGCCGCAGCAGCTCCGTCCGTCGTCCAGCGTCACCCCGCCCCGCGCCGGCAGCCGGCAGCTGAAACAACGCGGCAGCGCGGCGCAGTCGGGACAGTAGCGCCGGGGGCCGTCGGGGGTTTCAAGCATGAAAAACTTGCCCTTGAGCTTGGCCCCGCAGAGGTCGCAGCCGGGCAGCGTGCTCTCGTAGCAGGTCTGCGAGCAATAGATGTTTTTGCCCGAACCGAGATAGGAGCCGCGGCAGACTTTGGCGCAGACCGAACAGTGCGGCAAGGTTTTGTCGTAGCAGCCCTGCGAGCAGTAGGATTTGCCGTCGACTTTGAGATAGCGCCCGCGAATGCTTTTGCCGCAGACCGCGCAGTCGAGCGCGGCCAGCGGCAAAGCACAGCCCAGGAGCAACATCAGCAGCCCGAGTCGTACGCCCCGCCGCATTCCGTCAGCCCTTCAGGATTTCCTCGATCCGGGCCAGTTCCGCATCGCTGAATTCGAGGTTTTTGACCGCGCCCAGCGAGTCGAGGATCTGTTCCGGACGGCTGGCGCCGACCAGCGCCGAGGTGACGCCCTCCTGGCGAAGCACCCAGGCCAGCGCCATTTCGGCCAGGGTCTGACCGCGCGCGGCGGCGACTTCATTGAGTTTGCCGAGCTGGGCGCGGAGCGAGAGGGTGATCCGCTCTTTTTTGAGGAAGTGGTTGCGGGTCGCCCGCGAACCGGCCGGAATGCCCTTGAGGTAACGGTCGGTCAGCAGCCCCTGGGCGAGCGGCGAAAAGACGATCGCGCCGACGCCTTCCTTGTGGAGCAGCTTGAAGAGGCCGCTGGTCTCCGGGGTGCGGTCGAACATGCTGTAGCGGACCTGGTGGATCACAAAGGGGGTCTTGTTGGCGCGCAGCACTTTGATCGCCGCGGCGGTGGCTTCGGGGCCGTAATTGGAAATCCCGGCGTAGAGCGCCTTGCCGCTGCGGACGAGCTGGTCGAGCGCCAGCATCGACTCCTCGACCGGGGTGTCCGGGTCGGGACGGTGGTGATAAAAGATATCGACGTAATCGAGCCCCATCCGCTTCAAACTTTGATCGCAGCTGGCGATGAGATTCTTGCGCGAACCCCATTCGCCGTAGGGGCCGGGCCACATCAGGTAACCGGCCTTGCTGGAGATGATGAGTTCGTCGCGGTAGGCGCCGAGCGATTCGCGCAGGATCCGGCCGAAAGTCAGCTCCGCCGAGCCCGGCTCCGGGCCGTAGTTGTTGGCGAGGTCAAAGTGGGTGATGCCGTGGTCAAAGGCGGTTTCGGCCATCCGTCTGGCGTTCTCATAGACGTCGACGCTGCCGAAGTTGTGCCACAACCCCAGTGAGATGGCGGGCAAGCGCAACCCGCTGCGGCCGCAGCGGCGATAGACGGCGTCGGTATAGCGATCGGGGGCGGCGAGATAATTCATTGCGATTTTCCTTCTATTCCGGATTGCATTGTGATGAAATGCATCTACATTTACTATGGATTGGCCGGGAAAGAAAGCAAATGGACGATTCGATTTTTCACGAGAAATTTGCCGAACTGGCGGAACGGGTGCAGCGTCACTTCGAAAACGCGCCCAACTGTCACGACTTCGATCATACGCTGCGGGTGTTGCGCAACGCCGAACTGTTGGCCGCCGAATTGCCGGCGGCTTCGCTGCCGGTGGTCCGGCTGGCGGCGCTGCTGCATGACATCGCCCGCGCCGAGGAGATCGCCGGCAAGGGGCGGCGTCATTGCCACGCCGAGCGCGGAGCCGAATTGACGCCGCAATTCCTGGCCGGCTTCGGGTTGCCGGAACCCACGGTCGCGCATATCGCCGCCGCGGTCCGCACCCACCGTTTTCGCGACAACGCCGAACCGGCGACGCTGGAGGCGGAGATCGTCTACGACGCCGACAAACTCGATTCGCTGGGAGCGGTCGGGATCGGGCGTTCGTTTCTGTTTGCCGGACGCGAGGGGGCGCGACTTCACAACCGCGCCGAGGTGGCGCTGGCGGCGGCGGAATACAGCCGCGAAGATACCGCGTACCGCGAATATCTGGTCAAGCTTTCGAAGCTGCCGGCGGCGATGCGGACCGAACCGGGCAAGCGGATTGCCGCGGAACGGGCCAAACTGATGGATGATTTTTTTCAACAACTCAATATGGAGGCGGGCGGGTTATGAAACTGGAATGTCCTTATTGCTGGCAGCATTACGATATCGACCGGAAGCATCTCAATCAGGAATTCACCTGTATCAGCTGCTCGCAGGTGTTCAACGGCAAAAACGCGCTGATCATCGAGGATGATCCCAAACGCAGCCGGACTTTCCGGCTGATCACCTATATCATTCTGCTGACGGCGGTGCTGATGCTCGGCATCTCCAATCTTTCGCTGTGGAAGCAGCTGCGTTCCTTCCAGAGCCGGGCGGAGACCATCGCCCGCACCGAAAAGAGCGAAACCGTCCAGAAACTCGAAATCGTCCACTCCGCCGCCTCGGCGCTGGAGGAGCGGCTGGCCAAACTGGAAAAAATCGTCGAAGTGAAGGATGAAGCGCTCAAGACCGCCGAAGCCCACGCCGCCGCCCTCGAAAAGCGGCTCAAGGAGAACCCCGACGTGATGGCCGAACTGGAAAAGGTGCGGACCGTCCAGACCTCGGCCTTGAACCAGCTCAAAAAACTGGAACTCCAGGACGCGGCGGTGCTCAAGGGGCTCGCCGACTTCCGCAATTCGATCAACTCGATGAACCTCGCCAGCCGGATCGGCGAACTTGAGAAATCCGCCATGCAGAATGAAATCCAGCCGGTGGTCAAGCGCCTCAACGACCTCGAAGTCAAAGTCAAGGCGATGGAAAAGTGAATTGCGCGGAACTCCCCCGCGGCGGCGCCCCCGCGGCGCTGGATTTCCCCCATTTCCCGACCCGGTTCCAGGCGGTGATCTTCCGCAACTGGGAACTGGTCACGCCGGAGCGTCTCGCGCTGGTGCTGGGGGGCACGCAAGATGCGGTGATTGAGCACGCCCGGCTCCTCGGACTGCGGACGCCGCCGCAAGTTTCCGCGGAATTCCCGCTCCGCGGCTATGTGACCTTGATCCGGCTCAACTGGCACTTGCTTCCCTACGAGCAACTGCTGCCGCTCCTCGGCTGGAATGCCGAAAAACTCGCTTTCGTGCTCAAAAATGAAGATTTCCTGTGGGTCAAAATGGGCTTTTCGAAGCCGTCCTGCGCGGAAATCAAACTTCGCGACCTGACCTCCGCCGAGCTCGCCGCCACCGACCGGCTCCGCGCCACCCTCGCACACTATTTTCCGGCCGATACCGGGCCGGAGGAACCTCCTTTCGGTTTTCTCGCCCGCTTCGAGCGCGAAGCGGCGGCGCTGCCGTCCGCTCCGGCCGCGGCGG
>CAZRFG010000078.1:0-12349 GCA_964599205.1 uncultured Victivallaceae bacterium | reverse complement strand
ACGAGGCCCGCTTCCGGCAGATGCCGGGCGAAATCGGCGAGGAGCTCGGCGACATTTTCTTTGCCGACCGCGGCGGCGGGCTCGATCAGCTCGGTGATCGCGCCGCTCGCGCCGCAGCAGCAAGTGGTGCAAATCCGGGTTGATCCGGCGATCGAGACGGTGGTATGGGGAATCTTTTCGCGGTCGAGTTCGGCGGTCACTTTGTCGCCCGATTCGCCGCCCGCGAATTGAAAAAGACGGCATTCCTGCTCCGGGCGGTGGCAGCGCAGCGCGCGGCAGAAGTTGATCGCTTTGCCGGAGGCGAAATAGATCCGTTCCCGGGCCCGGTTGATTTTGCCGGGACGGAAGTTGTCAAAAAGCAAAACCTTTTGCCAGGCCGGATTGGGGCCGATCACCAAAATCTTTTTCATCGGAAAACCTCCCCGAGGAGCGCCTCTAGTTCAATGTCGGAGAGCGCCACCGGATTGCATTTCATGCTTCCCGAGCGGCAGTTGCCGAGGATAAAGCGGCGTTGGTCGACCGTCAATTCGACGCCGAAACGGTCGGCGAGGCCGAGTTCGCTCCGGAGTTGCGCCAGCTCGGCGATCATCGCTTCGGCACGGCCGCCGGTCTCGCGGTCGAGGGCGGCCGCGTTGCGCCGGAGAACCGGAATCAGCAGCGTCGCACAGACTTTGCCGTGGGCGAGGTGAAGCAAACTTCCCGCCGGATGAGCCAGTCCGTGCACCGCGCCGAGCCCGGAGTGGGCAAAGGCCATGCCGCCAAGCATGCTGCCCTCGGCGACCCGGTCGCGGCTTTCGCGGTCACCGGCGTAAGCCCCTTTGAGATTGGTGAAAATGAGTTCGATCGCCTGTTTCGCCAGCGATTTGGTGAAAGCGGTTGCGCGGTTGGAAATCAGCGACTCGATTGCCTGGGTCAGTGCGTCGAAGCCGCTCGCGGCGGTAACTCCGGGAGCGCAACTGTAGGTGAGTTCGGGGTCGATCAAGGCCACGTCGGGGAGCATCGCGGGATGCCGGATCGACTGCTTGATTCCGGTCGCCGGGTCGAGCAGCACCGCGTTGGGGGTCATCTCCGACCCGGTGCCGGCGGTGGTGGGGGCGGCGAGGAAAAAAGCGCCCTTGCCGGGCACCGGGGTGCGGCCGTAGAAACAGTCGGCGAGTTTGATCGCGGGGTGGGGCAACAGCGCGGCGACGGTTTTGCCCGCGTCGAGGGCGCTGCCGCCGCCGATCGCGGCGACCGCCCCGGCGCCGATGGCGCGGCCGGCTTCAAGCGCCGCCTCGACGTCGGCGAGCGGAAGTTCGGGGGTGATCGCCGCCGCCAGCGCATAGCGGCGGTCGCCGAGCCGGGGAATGATGCGTTCCCCGATCAGTCCGGCGGCGTGGCGGCCGGCGACCACGAGCAGCGGCACATGAGGCGGCAGCAGCGCGTTGAGCCGGTCGATCGCGCCGGCTTCAAATACGGTCACTCCGGGAAAACGCAGTTCCTGTACGGCCACGGTCAAACCTCCTGCTGTTTGAGGTAATCGAGCAATTGCCGCGCCGCCTGGCTCTCGGCGGCTTTGCGCCCGGCGGCGCGGCCGACCGCGACGAAGCCGTGGAGCCGGACTTCGACCTCAAAGGTCGGCTGATGTTCGGGGCCGGTCACCGCCACCACCTGATACTCGGGTTGTTCGCCCCAGCGCCCCTGGGAGAGTTCCTGGAGCGCCCCTTTGGGATTGATTTCGAGCAGCAGTTCTTCCGGATTCGGGAAGTTTTCGGTGAAAAGCCGAATCACGAAGCCGCGCAGTTTGTCGTAGCCGATTTCGAGATAAGCCGCTCCCAGCACCGCTTCAAAAAGGTCGGCCAGCGTCGAATCGCGCTCGGCTCCCCCCGCCTCCTGTTCGCCGCGCCCGGTCATCAGAAAGGTGCCGAGTTCGAGCTTGCGGGCGAGCACCGCCAGCGCCGGTTCGCGCACCAGCGCCGAACGCATCCGGGTGAGCTCGCCTTCGTCGGCGTTGGGGTAGTGGAAGTAGAGATGGTCGGTCAAAATGATTTCGAGCACCGCGTCCCCGAGGAATTCGAGCCGCTGGTTGTCGTAGGAAAGATTGTTCTCCACCGAATAGGACCGGTGGGTCAGCGCTTCGCGGAGCTTGTCGCCCGCGATCTCCGGCGGATAGCCGAGGAGTTTTTTCAGTTTTTCAATTGCCTGCGGCATGTTTTCCCTGATTCCAATCCGCGTTTTGATAGCGTTCCCGACTGCGGCTGACCGCTTTTTCGAGAAACGCCGCGTCCGGTTCCCAGGGAAGATATTCGAGTTCGAAAGCTTGTCGAAACGCTTCGGTCAAGCGCTTTGACAATCCATCGCCCCCCGACTCCTGCGGCAGCCGGATGCTCCCCTGATGCAAAATTCCGTCGCGGGTCCGGCGCTGGGCCGCGCCCGCATATTTTTCGCCCGCCGGACCGACCAGGTCGAACCGGCTCGGCGAGACAAAGCAGCGCATGGTGGCGCGCTCCTCCGACTCCCGGCTTTCGCCGAGGAGTTCGGACTCGACCCCGAGGTGTTCCTGCATCGCCTGATGAAAGATCCGGTAACTCGCCATCCGGTCGAGCTTGCCGATCCGGTGTCCGGCCGGAATCACCACCGTGTAGGTCAAATCGGCGTCGTGAAACACTACCCCGCCGCCGGTCGGCCGCCGCACCGGCGTCAACTGTCTTGCCAGTTCCAGCGGGTAACGCTGAAAGCGGCCGAACGTCACCGACGGCCGGTCCCAGCCGTAAATCCGCAGCACCGGCAAACGGTGTTCGGGCGCGCTTTCCAGGAGGCACTCGTCGATCGCCATATTGTCAGCGGGCGAATGCATTCCGTCGAGCCAGAGCCGCCAGCGGTCGCCGGTCATCGCGGAATGCTCCGCAACTTGCGGCGGTAGAGATAATTGACCCGGTCGGTCAATGCCGGCGAAGCCAGATTGATCCCGGTCTCTTCCTGGTACAGTTTGGCCGCTTCGGCGGTCAAGTCGGCCAGCTCGGCGGTTTCCTTGTAGTGGAAGCTTCGCAGATCCTGATACGAGGAGACCAGCCGCGCCAGTTCCCGCCGCCGGAAATTGACCGGCACCGGCTGGTCTTCGGCGGTCAGCGCGTCGAGGTCGATCACCCCGAAGCTGCCGATCGAGCCGTCGGCATTGCGTTCGGCATAGATGTTGCGCAAACTCAAATCGCCGTGCACCACCCCGGCCTCATGGAGTTTGGCCGCGAGCTTGACCAGTCCGCCCAGCAGCACCGGGTCGACCGCCAGCGGCGACTCCGGCACCAGCGCCGCGAGCGACGCGCAATTGGGGGCCAAGGCCTCGGTCACCAGATAGTCCATCTGCGGGAAAAAGTAGTAGCTGCGGCAGCGCACCGCCGCCCAGACTTTGGGGGTGGATACGCCGATTTCCTTGAGCCGGATCGCCGCGCCGAGGCAGCGGAAAGGACGCGGCAGGAGAATCGCCCGTTTGAGCAACATGGTGATGCCGCGCTTGCGGTAACATTTGAAGAAGAGATCGCCGATCACCGCGGCCCGGACCGAAGCGGAGTTTTTGCACAGCGCTTCGACCGGCGCGGCGTCGAAAGCGGCGAGCTCCTTCTGGAGCGCGCCGACGTTTTCGAAGCGGTCGAGATTGATGATCCCGGTGTAGTTGCCGAAACGGAAAAACACCGACCGGCTGCCGGAGCTCCGGCAGTGATTTAAGATCGCTCTGAGCCGGTCGGCCATTTTTCAGCCGCCTCCGGTCAGAGGTTTTCGACCACCAGGTCGCCGACCTGGCTGGTGGAGTAGCCCATCTTGCCGGCGGCCACCGACTTGAGTTTGTTGGCGGTGACAAAGGCGATGCTCTTTTCGATCGCCGCGGCGGCTTTCTTTTCGCCGAGGAATTCGAGCATCATCGCCGCCGCGCCGATGGCCGCGAGCGGGTTGATCACGCCGAGGCCGGTATATTTGGGCGCGGAGCCGCCGATCGGTTCGAACATGCTGACGCCCTTGGGATTGATGTTGCCGCCGGCGGCGGTGCCCATGCCGCCCTGGGTCATCGCGGCGAGGTCGGTGATGATGTCGCCGAACATGTTGCCGGTGACGATCACGTCGAACCATTCCGGATTCTTGATCATCCACATGCAGGTCGCGTCGACATGGCAGTAGGCGGTTTTGATGTCCGGATAATCGGCCGCGACTTCGGCGAAGACGCGATCCCACAGACCGAAGACGTAGGTGAGCACGTTGCTCTTGCCGCAGAGCGTGACCTGGGCGATCTTGCCGGCGGCGATGTCTTCGGCGGAGAGTCCGCGCCACGGATTCTTTTTGCTGTGACGCTTGCGGGCGAGTTCAAAGCTGTAGCGCAAGCAGCGTTCGACCTGGAAGTAGTTGTAGACCATGTTCTGGATCGCCACTTCTTCCTTGGTGCCCTGCTGCGAAACGCCGCCGATGCCGGTGTAGACGTCGCCGGTGTTTTCACGGACGACCACGTAGTCGATTTCCTCCGGGCCTTTTTTGGCGAGCGGGGTTTCGACGCCGGGATAGAGCTTGACCGGACGCAGATTGATGTACTGGTCGAGTTCAAAACGCAGTTTGAGCAGGATCCCCTTTTCGAGGATGCCGGGTTTCACTTTGGGGTGGCCGATCGCGCCGAGGAAGACCGCCTGGTATTTCTTGAGGGTTTCGACCGCATCGTCGGGCAGGACGTTGCCGGTGGCGAGAAAGCGCTCGCCGCCCCAGTCAAAGGAGTCGGATTTGATCGCGAAGCCGAATTTCTTGGCCGCGGCCTTGAGAACTTTCATCCCTTCGGCGACCACTTCGGGCCCGGTGCCGTCACCGGGAAGCACTGCGATTTTGTAGGTTTTTCCAGCCATGTTTCTCTCCAGATTTAGATGATTCGATACTATACTGCGTCAATGCGTCCTTGTCAATTTCGTGCGGCGCTTTTTTTGCCGCGAATGCGCCTGGGCTAGAAGAGGCGGCGCAACTCGCGGACCCGGGCTTCGACATCGGGGGCCTGGGTGACTTCGGTCACCATCGCGATCCGTTTGGCCCCGGCGGCGCGCAGCTCCGGGATGTGGCGGGCTTTGATCCCGCCCATCACTGTAAAGGGGCAGCCGGCCAGCGGGGCGATTTCGGCAATCGCAGCGATGCCCAGCGCGCCGCAGTTGACGCTTTTGGTCTGAGTCGGGAAAATCGGGCCGACATTGATGTAGTCGGCGAGGCCGCGGGCGGCCAATGCCTCCTCGCGGTTGTGGGTCGAGTTGCCGAGCAGCAGCTCCGGCGCGATCCTGCGGGCCGCCGCGAGCGGCAGGTCTTCCTGTCCCAGGTGCACGCCGTCGGCCCCGGCGGCGAGCGCCACGTCGACGTGGTCGTCGATGATCAGCAGCACCCCGTACTCGTCGGCGATCGGGCGGCAGGCGAGGGCGAGCTGATACAAGTCGCCGAGCGGGCGGTTTTTTTCGCGGAGCTGGATCAGCCGGGCTCCGCCGCGGGCGGCGGCAAGGAAGATGTCGAGGACCGGGCGGCCGAGGGTGAATTCGCTCGAAATCACCGGATAGAGGTCGGCTTGCTCAAACGCGGCCAGGCGTTCGGCGCGATTGCGGAAACGGCTCATGATTTGCTTTTGCTTTCAAAGTGGACGCAGTCGTCCATCGGGTTGACTTCCTTATGGAATTTCTCGCAGCGCGAGAGGAAGGGGTGGACGATGAAATGACGGCAGTCGCGGCAGAAATGCACCTTTGCCCCGCCGTCGGCGAGCGACGGCGCGGCGGCGGTCTTTTCGCCCAGGAGCGAGGCAAAGGGGTTCGCTTTGGGCGCTTCTTCCGGCGCGGCCGTCCCCGGCATCGGGGCGTCGCCGAGCTTCCCGGCGCAGAGCATGCAGCGGAATTCGACTCCGACGACCTTGAAGCCGTCGAGGTTGCGGTGCTCCTTGACGATGGTTTTTTCCCCGCAGCAGGGGCAGACGATGGTTTCTCCGGCGCGCATAAAAAAATCTCCCGGTCAATGTGGTTACTATACCACCGGACCGGGAGATTTGCAATCCAAAAAACGCGTCAGGGCAGTCTCACTTGCGCCGGAATGCCGCGGAGGTTGGCTCCGAAGTCACCCGCGCCCCAGATATAAAGCTTCCAAAGCTGATCCTGCGCGGGGGGCGCGGGCAGCTCGACGGTCACCCGCTTTCTGGGGTCTTCCTTTTTGGAATATTCCAGCCAGGGGAGGCGGGTTTCGCCGATCACCGCGCCCTCGATCGAGCCGCGGATCTCCTCTTTGTCGTCGAGCACCTCGGCTCCGAAGTTGCCGGTGTGGACGCCGTAGACCTCGACCGTGAACGACTTGGTGCCGGCCGGCACCACGAAGCCGAGGATCAGCGGGCCGCCGCCGCCGAAGGTGGTGCCGTCGACGAGTTTGGCTTCGCCGAGCAGCGCCGGGTTCTTGGCAATGCTCCAGACCCCGGTCAGGTCGTCGCTGACTTTGACCTCAAAACGGTCGCCCTTCTTCCCCGCAAGTTCGAATTCGAAGTTCCCCGCCTGCTTGGTGTCGAAGGTCTTTTCGGCAACCTGCTTGCCGTTCCGGTCGAGCACGGTGATGGTGCCGGTCGGCTTGGCCTGCGGGCGCGAGCCGTGGGGCTTGCGCTCGACCACCATGGTGGCTTTGGGCTCAAGCAGCGTCACGGTGAAGGTTTTGAGCTCGGGCGAACGCACCCGGAAGCTCGGAGTCCGGTTGCTTTTGATCATCTCGCGGAGAATGCCGATTCGGTCGCTGTGAAAGACTTCGCCGGGGTGGTTCTCGGCCCAGACATGGAGTTCCTCCATCAGCCCCGGGGTCAGCACCATCGCCTGGGCGAATTCCTTGCCGCGCACCGGGAGTCCCTGCAACGCGCTTTTCTGGAGCGAATCGGCCGAGATCCGGCGGAGGTCGGGGTCGTTGAGGAAGTTCGCTCCGGTCATCGCCCCCGAGGCGATCATGTTGTCGAGCATGCTGCCGCCCGCCGCATAGACGGTGCCGTCCCAGCCGACCGAGTAGGGCCAGTGCATGCCCTGATAGTTGTAGACGGTTTTGAGCCAGTTGGCCCCCGAGGCGATCGAGCGTTTGGTCGCTTCGGTCCCGGCGACCTGGTGGTATTCACGCAGGCCCTCGAGCAGGATGCCGACCAGATAGGGGCAGTTACCGAAGGTGTTCTTGTGGCCGTTGGCATGGTCGGTCGGCATCGGATGCGGCCAGGCTCCGCCTTTGTCGAAATTCTGCTCCTTGAGGGCGACCGCGACGATGTTGTCGCAGGCTTTGAGGTAAGCGGGATCGCCGGTGGCGCGGTAGAGCGCGACCAATGCTTTGAGGCTCCAGCCCGCCGAGCGCTCGTGGGTGCCGAGCGAACGGAACGACGGCGACATGAAGTTGAGCATGTGTTCGCCGAGCTTGAGGGTGGCGTCCATCACCACCGGGTTGCCGTTGAAGTACCAGCCCTCGATCATCCCGTCGCACCAGGTGTGGCCGTTCTGGGCCGAGAAGCTGACGTCGCAGGGATACGACCAGGTGGCGCGCTTGTACTCCTGATAGTTGACCCCGGTGTGGCCGATGCCGTGCTGGGCGTTGGCCCCGACGTAGTAACGGTCGGGATAGGCGTGGACGATGTCGCTGTCGGCCTGATGCTGGGCGGTGGCCTCGCCGAGCCGGGCGGCGTCGCGGTTGCCGGTGCGGGCGAAATGATGGAAGAGACCGTGGGCGAGGTCGTACTCGTTGTTCCCCCAGTTGCGGGTGCGTTCGCCGAACCAGTCGCCGTAGTTGAGGAAGCCGAATTCGCGGAGTTCCATTTTGCGCTGGAGGTGCTTGGCGAGCGCCTTGGCGACTTCCTTGTCCCAGTCGTCAAAGCTGTGGTCGCTCGACGGGGTGACCCCGACGATGGCGCGGGTGGAGGCGAGGTAGTCGCGGCCGATCACCGCGATCACCGGGGAGTTGCTCTCGGCATTGGCGACCTTGGCGTCGCCGCCGCCGAAGTCGAGCTTGAGGTTTTCGGTGAAAGCCATCCCCCACTTCATCCGGTACTTGCCCTGGCAGAACGGGAACTGGAGGTAGTGCGGCAGCTTGGTCCCGAAATCGGGGCCGGGGAGCTTGGGCAGCAACTCGATGGTGACGCCGTCGGCGTCGACGCTGTACCCTTTGGGATATCTGAGCGCGGCGTCGCGGATGGAGAGGTTGATCGCTTTGCCGTCGGCGCCGACCAGTTCGAGTGCGCCCGACATTGAAGATTGCGAAGTTTTGCCGCCGACTTCGAGCGTGAGGTCGTCCTGTTGCATCGCTCGGAGCGGGACGCCGGTCGCCAGCGCTTTGCCGTTTTGGTCGAGCAGCGCCGCCTTGACGGTTTTCGCGGCCGGGTTGAAACGCGCGCCGAGCGAGGTGATGTCGGTGAATTCGGTTTCGAGGTTGTTGTCGATATGGGTGTGGAGCACTTCGACGGTCGGACTCCCGGCGCGGAAGCGGAGCCGGGTGACGTAGCCGAGGAGTTTTTTTCCGGCGGCATCGGCGTAGGAGCCGCTGACTTTGAGGGTGGCGACGCCGTCGCCTTTTTCTTCCCAGGCGATCTGGTCGGGCTTGGCCCCGGCGGCGTTGAAGGGAACGCCCTTTTCATCGATGAAGCCGACGCCTTCGGGGGCGAAGGAGCCGACTTTGCGGCCGTTGACGGTGACTTCGGAGAGGAGGTTGAACTTATTCTTGTCGATCACCGCTTGAAGTACGCCGGTGTCGACTTTGATCTGATTGGCGTCTTCGGCGATCTTGAGTTTGGCGGGGTAGGCGGCGGCGGCTCCGGGACGGTTTTCCACTGTGTAGACCGCTTTTTCGCCGGCTTTGAGCTTGGCGGTGAATTGGACCAGCGCCCACTTGATCGAGCCGTCCGGCCAGAAGCCGATCGCGGCGAACTGGGCCGGTACCGCTTTGCCGTCGGGAGCGATCACCGCCAGCGTGGCGGGAAGGTTGAAAAGGGTGCCGACGGCGAAAGGAACGCCGCAGCGGACCGCCGCGTCGCGGGAAACGTTGGCGCTTTCGAGGAGTTCGAGCGGGATTTTGAGATCGGCGGCAAGCTTGTTGGCTTTGCTCAGATTGCCCGCCGGGAATTGGGCGACCGGCAGCGGGCGGAGGACTTTGAGTTCGGGTTCGCGATCCTTGACGGTTTTGCCCTCGATTCCCTTGTCGGCGAGCGGGAGGAGCTTGACGTCGTCCTGATAGAGCCGGTAGTAAGACGGGGCTTTTTCCTCTTTGGCGGCGATCCGAACGCCGCTTGAGGTGGCAGTTGCGGCGGGCGCGGAGCCGGCCGGCGGGGCGGTGATTTTGCCCGCGGCGCACTGAAAGTTCAGTGTCACTTTTTCTCCGGCCTTGACCGTGATCTGCTGGATCAGGCCGAAGTCATGCGAGGCGTTGACCACGCCGTCTTTTGCTTCCAGGAAGTTTTCCGGTTTGCCGCTCCAGTTTTTGGCGACTTGGCCGTCCATCTGGGCGAAATCGGCGTTGAGCAGCTGGGCCCCGGTCAGTTTGAGGTTGCGGTAGCGGGTCCATTCGACTTTGCTTTTGTCCGGACTGAAAGCGCCGCGGACGTAGAATTTGACGGAGCCGCTTTTTTCCGGCACAAAGGAGAGCTGGTAGTTTTCGAAATCCTGCGGCAGCGATCTGGAGCCGAAAATCAAATATTGGTTGCGGATCGTTTCGGGAACCCAGCTCGCGCTTTCGGCTTTGAAGTTGACTCCGGCGGCGGTGACGTCCTTGAAGGCGATTCCCTCGTCGCGGCCGTCGATGTCGATCTTGATCCCCGCGCCGTTGAGCGCGAGCGCGGCGCACATGACGAGCGCCGCTGAAAACAACCGGGATTTCCGCATGATTCCAGACTCCTATGTTGGTGGATTGACACGGTCAGCATGTTTTCAAGAGTCTAACGTAGCACCGAACCTCTGGAATACAAATCGTTAAAATGTTTTTTTCTGAAAAACTTCGCCGGGCGAAAAGAAGAAGGCCGCGCCGATCGATCCGGCGCGGTTTTTGGCTGAAAAGGGAAGCCTCAAACCACCGGCCCGAAGATCATGTCGTGGCCGATCTGGCGCAGGCCCTTGAGGTAGTAGAGGTGGTATTCGTCGCTCTCGATGAATTGCGGCAGCGCTTCGGCCGGAAGTTTTTCGCGGCAGAGATCGATGATCTTTTTGACCGGGCCCAGCCGCCGCCCGTGGGTGCAGAAGAGGAAGTACTGCGGGTTGATCAAGGTGATCAGCGCCGCCACCGCCGCCGCCGCCGCGCGTACCCGGCTTTTTTCGTCACTGTCGGGACCGAGCGCCTGGTGGAGGGTGGTCGAGCCCACCGGGAGGTAGCCGACTTCCCCGGCGAAGCCGACGAAGCCGGGCAGCAGTTTGCCGTCGACGATGAGCCCGGTGCCGGGGCCGCTGGAGGAGAGGTGAAAGCAGCAGAGACTCGTTTTCTGCCCCGCAAAGTGGGTGTTGTAATACCCCCGGACGATCGCTTTCAAGTCATTGGTGACGTGGCAGGGGAGTTTGTATTTCTGCTGGATCAGCTCGCGGAAGTTGACGTTGGTGAAGCTCGGGTAGGCCTTGATCGCCTTGAGCTGGTCGCGGTCGACCCAGGCGGGGACGCCGATCGAAACCGCTTTCAGCGCCGGATATTTGGCGGCGTATCCGGCGACGATGCGGTCGATTTCGCCGACGTGCGAAAGCTCCTCGACCGCCACTTCGTCGCGGGCGGTCACGTCGCCGATCACATTGGTGAGCTCGGTCCAGATCACTTTGCGGTCAAAGTAGATGCAAAGCGTGTAGGCAAAGTCGGCGTTGAGCACGTACTGGCGCGCCCGGCGGCCGCCGGTGATCACTTCCTCGGGGTAAATCAAAAGTTCGCGCGACTCGACCATTTCATCGACGATCCGGCTGACGGTCGGGACGCTGAGGTGGGTGGAGCGGACGATCCGCCCGATCGTCAACGGAGTGCGCGGCGTCAGCGCACCCCGGACGACGTGAGTGTTGAAGACCTTGATCTGGTTGGTATTGCGGATAATCACGATACGGCTTCCTTTTTGCGATCATATATCAGCTTTTCAAGCAACATCAAAAACACCAGCACGGCGAAGCAGAACGGGATCAGAAAAAAGGAAATCCGCAGCCCCCAGAGGTCGCCGACCACCCCCATCAGATAGGCGAAAATGCCGCACCCCGGCACCCCGGCGCAGGAGAGCAGGATGAAAAGCATGGTCGTATCCGTCCCCGGCAGCCGGTCGGCGCAGTAGCTCTGCAAACTCGGCCAGAAGGGCGCCACCGCGATCCCGGAGAAGAAGAGGAGGATGTTGAGGATCCACAGCACCGCTGCAGGACGCTCGCCGGTGCCATTGGCGTCAAGCAGCGGAATCGCCAGCGAGAGCACGGTGGCGGCGATTGCCGAAAAGACGATCAGTTTGCGCAACTGGTGTTGTTTGAGCAGAATTCCCCAGCCGGTCCGGCCGAGGAACATCCCGGCGGCGAAACTTGCGGTGCCGATCCCGCCGGCCAGCGCCGAGGCGGCGAAATTGAGCTGGATGAAGCTCGCGCACCAGAAGGTCAAGCAGAATTCGCCGCCGCCGGCGACGATCATGGTCGCGTAAAAAAGCCAGAAATGGGGGAGTTTCATGATCTCTCCCGCGTGGGACAGGACTTTGCGGGGGGAGGGCGGGTTTTGGGCCTCGGGGTAGGGGTGCTTCGGGTTTTCGCGGACGAGGAGAATCAAACTCGGGATAAGGCAAAGGACCGCCACCAGCGCGAGCACCCAGCGCCAGGAGATCCCGAGCATCAGCATCCCGCCCGCAGTGAGGACGATCATCACCACTCCCAGCGACCAGAAGCCGTGGGTGAAATTGAGATAGCGTCCGGAGTCCGCGGGATGGAGCTGCTGGACGAACGGGGTGGCGAGCCCCTCGATCACGCCTTCGCCGCAGCCCGCCAGCATCAATGCCGCCAGCAGCAGACCGTACCATGGCGAAATCGCACAGAGGGCGACCCCGAACCCCATCAGCACCACCGAAAATCCGAGCGTCCGGCGCAAGCCCCAGCGGGCGGCGGCAAAGCCGCAGAAGATCATCGCCGCCACCATCGTCACGCTCCGTCCGAAGTGGAGGAAGCCGCCCGCGGTCATGCCGCCGTCGGCGAGCGGAAAATGGAGGTCTTTGGCCAGCGCCACCAGCACCACCGGGATGGCGACCGAGCTGGCGGCGTAGCAGATGAAGGTCAGGAGTGCGCCGTATTCGTAGCGGCCGAGATGTAATTTTGGCTGGTTTGTATTCATGATTGTAAATGCAAACTCTTGTGAGTCGTTTGCAAAAGTTCTTTCGGTCGCCCAAAAGGTCTATTTT
>CAZRFG010000077.1:0-12368 GCA_964599205.1 uncultured Victivallaceae bacterium | reverse complement strand
ACCGAGGCGTATGCGATCTGCGGCAACGGCCTCAACCTCACCGTCAACGGCGCGCTCTACGCCGGATACCACACCAACGCCGCCGCCGTGGCCGACGCGCTGGCGAAACTGACCGGCACCGGCAAGAGCGCGGCCAAGTACCTTGCCGACGCCCTCAAACTCAACGGCAAGGCTTACGCGGTCAAGGGCGGCGACGCCGATGATACGGTCAGCTTCGGCTCCGGCTCGATCGCGATCGGCAACATCGACCTCGGGGGCGGCAGTAACACCCTCGCGCTGACCCACCAGAGCCAGCTCTGCGGCGATATTCTTGCGAGCAACGACGGCACCCTCAATCTGATCATCAACCTTGGCGGCGACAGCTCGGCAAACCCGATCATCACGGTCGGCAGCGACGCCGGCAAAACCCTCGCCGGGGCTTCGGTTTCGATCCTGATCGGAGCGGCTCAGCTGGGTAGTTACATCCTGGTCAAAAACGGCGGCGACTTTGCCGCCAACAGTTTTACCGTCAACGGCCGAAGCCTCGAAGTCGGACATGAAATCCGGCTCAACAACGGCACTTATGTGTCGCTTTACATCGACAGCAAAAAACAGTTGATTTTCACCGCCGGGGCCGGCCACAATCCGTATGCGACAAGCGACAGTCAGCTTTTCGGCACCCCGTCCGCCGATCCGGCGGCGCGGCAGCTGCTCGGCGGCGCGGGCGACGACCTCCACCTCGTCCGCAACAGCGGCGACACCGTCGCCGAAAATGCCGCAAGCGGCACCGACACCGTAGTGGCGGGGGTGAGTTACACCCTCGGCGACAACCTCGAGAACCTTTTTCTCCACGGCCGCGGCGACCTCGACGCCACCGGCAACGCCGAAACCAACCGGATCGCCGGCAACGCCAGCAACAACATCCTCGACGGCGGCGGCGGCGACGACACCTTCATTTTCAGCGAAAACTGGGGACACGACCTGGTCCGCAACGACGGCGGCGCGATCGAGCTCCTGTTCACCGGCGGCCTCCGCGCCGACGACCTCACTTTTGACGCCGACGGCGACGACCTGGTGGTCACCGCGAAACTCACCGGCGACACCATCCGGGTCGAAGATTGGGCGCTCAACGCCGCCAATTCGATCCGCTTCGGCGATGATTTCTATTTCGACAATTATTTGCTGCGAAGCCAACTCGGCTGTTTTGCCACGCTCGAAACTTTGAGCGAACAAAGCAGCACCAAAAACGCTTCGCTGGCCTCATAACCCCCCGAAAGGAATGCCACCCGATGGACACTTTTGCCCATGGTGCTTTGAGTATGGTCTGCTTCAGCCGTTCCGGCCTGCGGCGGCTGTGGGTCGCGCCGGAGCAACCGCCGCTCCGGGACTGGACGCTGTGGGCGGCGCTCGGCTTCGGAACCCTGCCCGACCTTTCGAGTTTCGGCGCGTATCTGATTCAGCGGATCGTCGACGGCGACTATACGCCGGGCAAACCCGCCCTCGAAACCATGCCGGATTACGTCTTCACCAACTACAATATCAGCCATAGTCTGGTGGTCGCGCTGGCGGTGGGAATCGTGCTGGCTTTCACCTGCCGCCAGGCGCTGCTGCCCTTTGCGGCCTGGCCGCTCCATATTCTCTGCGACATTCCGATGCATGGACGCGACTACTTCGCCACGCCGGTGTTCTGGCCGTTCTGGAGCTGGAACTTCGACGGCTGGGGCTTCAGCCGCTATCCCGCGATAATCATCGGCTACTGGCTGGTGATCGCCGTCCTGTTCGCCGTCACCGTCAAATACGGCAAAAAATGGGCTCCCCCGCAACCCGCGCCCGGCCAATAAAAAAGCTCCGCGCCGTTCGTTCGGCGCGGAGCTTGAAAGAGACTCCGGAACTCAAATCTTGACGTTCCAGTGGTTGCGGTAAAAGCCGTCTTCAAGCCGGTCGAGGTCGTCGGCGAAAACGAACATCCCGTTGCTGCGAAGTTTCCGCCCCGACTCGCGGATGCGGTGGAACGCCCGGCGCATCGAGTTGTCGGCGGGGTAATTGCTCCAATCCTCGTCCTGATCGCGGCCGAAAATAAAGAAAAGCCCGTCGCGACCGCTGGAGAGGTATGCCGGGGTGAGGTAGAGCATCCGCATGAATTTGGCCAGATTCGAGTCCGGCAATTCCTGTTCCCAGTCGGGATTGAGAATCCACGAGCCGCAGACGAAAAGCCGGATGTCGCGGTTGAAGTATTTGCGGAAGAACTTTTTCGCCTCCCGGAGCGACTCCAGCGCGATTTCCGGGGTCATCCCGCCGCCGACCGGAATGTGGACGCTCGGCACCCAGTCCCACGGCGTCGCCATCGCTTCCCATTCATTGAGGTCGAGCGCCACCCGTTTGTCGCGCAGCGCCCGCCCGAGCGGGGAAATCGGGGTGCCGTGGATCTGGCCGTCGCGCAGTTCGAGGGTGACCTTGAGTCCGCTCGGATCGGCGGTGCGGTAGCCGTCGGCGTCGAGCACCCAGCCGTCACGGCAGAGCGCGAGCGCCTGGCCGTCGGCCTTGCGCCGGTAGATCGCCGGCGCCCATTCCGGCTGCGTGTGGATCAGATATTCGAAACGGCCGATCCGAAAGAGCTGACCGTCCATGTAATGCCGCATCCAATGCGTCTGGCCGAGGAAGTGGCCGGGCAGACCGTGTTGCCCGCTCTCGAAAATCTTGATGGTGCCGCCCAGCCAGCGGCCCATTTCGACCACGTACTCATGGGGAATGCCGAGTTTTTCACAACTTGCCTCAATGCGCGGGAAGCCGCCGAGGGCGATCAGAAACTGAAAGAGCCCGGCCTGCTTGCCGAACACCTTCTCCGGCAACGGCATTTTGCGAAGATTGCCGGCGTCGGCGAGGAAAAAGCCGCGATAGAGCACCCAGGCGTACAACTTCGCCGCCGGATTGGCGCGGGCGGCGGCGGCGACTTCGAGCAGCTGCGGCAGCAACCCGGGATCGCCGTGCGAAAGCGGATAATATTTGACGATATAGTCGTCGGAAAGGAAGTCCGGCATTTCGCCGGATGACGTCACCGCGTCACGCCATAAGGGGAGCAAAATGGCGTGGGCATCGGCAGGAAACCCCATCGCTTCACAAAAAGCATTCAATTCCATCTTCCCGTATCCTCTCTTTTTGATGATTTTTTCGCTTTTCGGTTTGAAAAAATCGGAGAATGATGCTATTTTTAACGGTTGACAATTTGTTCAACCCGATTGAAGACTTAATATAACCTCAAATACGGAGTATGCAAAGTGAAAAAGGATATTCATCCGAAGTACGATGCCGCCAAGGTCATCTGCGCCTGCGGCGAAGTTTGGGAAACCAAATCCACCCGTCCCGAAATCCGCGTCGGCATCTGCGCCAAATGCCACCCGTTCTTCACCGGCAAGCAGAAATTCGTCGACACCGCGGGCCGTATCGACAAATTCAATCGCCGCTACAAGAAGAACGCGTAATTCTTCCTCGACGACTCCGATCCGCCGGCATCACTCCGGCGGATTTTTGTTATCATGACACCTGACGACATCGCTCCCTACATCAGTAAACTGGAAGCGCGCTTCGGAGAACTTGAACGCGCGCTCGTCGATCCTGCCGTCTATGCCAAAATCGACGAATGCCGCCGGCTGTCGCAGGAGCGGCGCAAGCTCGAACTCCTGTTCGGAACCTGCCGCGCCTGGAACAAAGCGCTGCGCGACATCGATGACACCGCCGGACTTCTCGCCGGCGAAGAAGACGCCGAACTGCGCGAACTCGCCGAGAGCGATCTTGCCGCGTTGCGGGAAAAGGCCGCCGAGCTGGAGATGAAGCTTCAGATTTCACTGCTCCCTCCCGACCCCAATGACGAACGCAACATCATCGTTGAAATCAAGCCCGCCGCGGGCGGCGATGAGGCGGCGCTTTTCGCCGGCGAACTCTGCCGCGCCTATTTCCGCTACGCCGAATCGCGGGGCTGGAAACTTGAAGTGCTTGAACAGACCCCGAGCGACCTCGGCGGGCTCAAAAACGTCTCTTTTTCGCTCTCCGGCGATGAAGTTTATTCCCGGATGAAGTACGAGAGCGGCGTCCACCGCGTCCAGCGCGTCCCGGAAACCGAAGCCGGAGGCCGGATTCACACCTCGACGGTCACCGTCTCGGTGATGCCGGAGGCGGAGGATGTGGAAATCGACATCCGGCAGGAAGATCTGCGGTTCGACGTGTTCCGCTCGAGCGGCCCCGGCGGCCAGTGCGTCAACACCACCGACTCGGCGGTCCGGGTCACCCACATCCCGACCGGCATCGCGGTCGCCAGCCAGCAGGAAAAGTCGCAGCACCGCAACAAGGAAATTGCATTGCGCATTCTCTACGCGCGGCTGCTTGAAATCAAACGCCGCGAGGAACAGTCCAAGCTCGCCGCCGACAAACGCTCCCAGGTCGGCACCGGCGACCGCAGCGAACGCATCCGCACCTACAACTTTCCCCAGAGCCGGGTCACCGACCACCGTTTCGGGCTGACCATCCACAGTCTGCCGGCGTTGATGGAGGGGGCGTTTGATCCGCTGCTCGACCAGATTCTCCAGCAGGAGTGCGAAGAGAAACTGGAGTCGTTGCGGCAGGGCAAGTTTTAAGCTTTCCCCCGGCGAGTTTTACCGCTCAAGAATTTCGCGAACCCGCAACGCGGTGATCCGCCACTTGTCATCCTGCTTTTTAAGGGTGCAGATAAGCTCCCGCAATTCATCCACCCGGCTGCCGCTCTTGAGGGTGCCGCGCAAAGTCCCGATGAAATCAACGGTCGCCTCGTCGGGCGATTTAAACTTGATTTTGACATCCTTCATCCCGACCGTGACCTGATTGAACAGCATCCGGAAGCGGTTCAAATTGGCCGCGATCTCCTCCGGATTGGTATGGCCGCTGAAGAAATCGGTGCCGAACCGGAGTTCGGTGTCGGCGGCAAAGAGCGCCATCGCGCCGCGGCATTTGATGATCCCCGAAGTGGCGCCGTCGCCGTCGGCTTTGGTGCCGCTTTCGCAGAGCTCGCGGAGCACCTTTCGGACCTGCGCTTCGGGACTGGTCCGGGTGTAAAAAAAGATCCAGACCCCGAGTCCGACGGCCAATGCCAGCGGCAGCGGCCAATGCCGTTTCAACCATTTCAACATCACCATAACGGCGCTCCTATGATCCGGTGGGCGGCCACCTGACCGAATTTATGTTCCTCGATCGGCATGCTGCGATTGTCGCCGACCACATAGAAATTACCGTCCTCAACCTTGCGCGGTTTCATTTCCCAGCTGCTCGGAAAAATCACGTAAGGCTCGTCAAGGCGTTTGCCGTTGATATAGAGGTTGCCGCGCCGGAATTCGACCGTCTCGCCGGGCAGCGCGACGACCCGCTTGAGGAAGAAAACTTTGTTGTCGTACTTGATGATCACGATGTCGCCGCGCTTCGGCGAACTGAAGAGGTATTTGCCGCGCCAGCAGAACGTCAGGCCGACGCTCTTGACCGTCGGCTCCATGCTGGCGCCGCTGATGAAGCAGGGCAGCAGCGCGACGCCGAAAATCAGCAGCGACAGCACCACGATCGTGCTCAGTCGCAGAAAAAAACCGGTGGTCGCACGAGGAATGAAAAAATTCACAATCGTACCGTCGGCGGTTGCGTCATCCGAACGATGGCAACCGCAAATCCGGTTCCACAACTCCAATAAATATCGCATTTATTCGCTCCGCGGTCACGCCCGAAAACCGGTTCCAATACGGTTTTTCCATGCCGGCCTTCGACTGCTTGAAACAGGGGCTTTGATCAATGGAAAACCGTCTCTCCCCTGGCCCGCATTTCCTCTTCCATCTGCGGCTGGAACCGCTTTTTGTCGTTGGCCTTCATATACGCCTCCTCGGCGGAGATGATGTCGCCGTCGAGCAAGGTCTGGATCGAGCCGTCCATCGAGCACATGCCGCGCCCTTTGTTCGCCTCGATGATGGTACGGATGTTGGCGATCTGGCCTTCGCGGATGGTGTTGGGCAAACCGTCCGAACTCAGCAGCACTTCGTGCACCGCGACGCGGCCGCCGCCCTTTTTGCGGCAGAGGAGCTGCGAGACGATGCCCTGGAGACACTCCGCGAGCATGGTCCGGATCTGGGCCTGTTCGTTGGCCGGAAAGGCGTCGATGATACGGTCGATCGTCTTCGGCGCGTTGTTGGTGTGCAAGGTGGCGAAAACCAGCATCCCCATGGCGGCGCAGGTCAACCCGAGACGGATCGTCTCAAGTTCGCGCATTTCCCCGATCAGCACGATATCCGGGTCGGAGCGCATCGCGCCGCGCAGCGCGCGCGGGAAGGATTCGCTGTGAATCCCGACTTCGCGGTGGACGATGGTGCAGTTTTTATTCTGGTGCACGAATTCGATCGGGTCTTCGATGGTGATGATGTGTTTTTTGAAGTTGTCGTTGATGTAGTCGATCATCGCCGCCAGCGTGGTCGATTTACCGGAACCGGTCGGCCCGGTGACCAGCACCAACCCGCTTTTGAAGTGGCAGATGGTCCGCAGCACGGCCGGGAGTTTGAGGTCTTCGAGGGTCAGGATCTTGCTCGGAATCTGACGGAGCACCGCGCCCATGCCGTGATAGTTGTACATGTAGTTACAGCGGAAACGCGCCAGCCCGGGGATTTCGTGGGCGAAGTCGAGGTCGTGGTTCTGGAGGTACTTGTCCCAGCGGGTGACCGGGAAACAGATTTCCTTGAGCAACTGCTCCATGAATTCCGGGGTGATGATCCGGTCGTCGGCGGGACGCATGTTGCCGCTGACCCGGTATTTGGCCGGAAAGTTGACGGAGAGGTGCAAGTCGGAGCCGCCGAGGCTCAGCATTTCACGCAAGTAGCTGTTGATGATCGGTTCTTCTGCCATGATGTATTATTTCCCAATGGATCAATTACTTTTTGCCGGCGGCGAGGCCCTGCGCCTGTCGCGTCGCATACAACTGCTTGAGCTGGGTGATCGTCGCGGCGTCTTTCATATAGTCCAGCGCAACCTCGTAGGAGATGTGATTCTGGTTGTATTTTTCCAGCAAACACTGGTCGAGCGTGCACATCCCGAGCTTCTGGCCGATCTGGATGGTCGCCTTGAGCTGGTGGGTTTTGCCTTCGCTGATGATGTTGCCGACCGCGGTCGAGTTGACCAAGATTTCATAGGCGACGGTGAGGTTGCCGTTGATGTCCGGAATCAGCCGCTGACAGATGATCCCGCGCAAGCTGCCCGAGGTCATCGCCCGGATCTGCGGCTGCTGCATCGGCGGGAAGACGTCGAGCATGCGGTTGAGGGTGTTGGCGGCGTCGCTGGTGTGAAGCGTCCCGATCACCAGGTGTCCGGTTTCGGAAGCGGTGATCGCGTTTTCGATGGTCTCAAGGTCGTGCATTTCCCCGATGATGATCACGTCGGGGTCTTCGCGGAGGGCCGCTTTGAGGGCGCTGCGGTAGCTGTTGGTATGGCGTCCGACTTCGCGCTGGGTGACCTGGCAATTCTTGGAGAACTGGAGGATTTCAATCGGGTCTTCGACGGTGATGATGTGGTCCTGGCGTTTTTCGTTGACCACGTCGGCCATCGCCGCGAGGGTCGAAGTTTTGCCGCTGCCGATCGGCCCGGTGACCAGCACCAGACCGTTGTGGTGGTCGAGGAAGCGCTTGATGGTCGCCACGTCCTTGGGCAGATAGCCGAGGTCTTCGAGCGAACGGATGTGGTTCGGCACCAGCCGGTAGCTGCCGGCGATGCCGTCTTTCTGCATCATCAGCGCGATACGGAATCGATTGGAGCCGACTTCCAGCGCGAAGCTCAAATCCAGCTGTTCTTCGAATTTGCGCTTGCGCTCGGGGTCGAGCATGACCAGATTCAGCCGGGCCGACTCCTCGGCGGTGATCACCCGGTTGCCAAGGCGCTCCAGCTTGAGGCTGCGGCGGATAAAGGGCGGCGAATTGGCCGAAATATGCAGATCGCTCGCGCCGAGCGAACGTAGTCCGGTCAAAAGTTCGATCATCCGGCGGGCGACCCCGGCGTCGTCGAGTTCGAGAATATCGTCCAACGACGGCAGTTCCTCCAGCGTGGTGGCGCCGACGATTCCGGAGACGTCGCCCACCAGCGACTCGAGATGGGCCTCGGCCCCGCCGCCGGTCAAAGGCGGCACGTCGGGAATGCCGCCGGCGAAGATATCCGGGACTTCCTTGGTTTCTTCCTGGCTGATCGCGTATTCGACGATCGACTGGATCTGCTCGACGAGTTGATCGAGCTCGTTTTCGGCAACGCCGTGAGACAGGCGCTCTACGATCGCCTGGGCGTAGGTACCGAGATCGACCTCGTTGCCGAGGGAGTTGTGAAGCGCTACCGCTTCATTGACCGAGAGGATTTCATTGCTCACCAGAGCATAAATGAACCACTGAACATCAAGCTGCATAGTATATGGCATCCCGCTTGGTTGCGGACAAATGCGGCAAAAAATCGCCGGCCCCGCCGGCGTTCTCTCCGCAGTTGTCGAACGATTGAATAAAACTTGCTAAAGTATAGCGCCGCTAAACCGGAAATTCAAGCGGAAAGTTTAAAAAAAACAATCATTGCGGATCGGCGTTCGCAAGCGGATCAGTCGCGGCCGCAGCGGAACAGCAAGAGCGGCTTGCGCCCGGCCACCTTTTCCCATTCGGAGCGATGGGCGAAGGGAATTTCGGGAGCCATCGCCCGCACCGCCGCGCCGGCGGCGGCGAAAGCCGGGTCATCGCCCCGCTCCGTCCTTTTTTCGGGATGGATCGAACCGGCGAGCAGCAGCGCCGTCATCGCCAAAACCAGGCACAGGCCCGGCCGGATCCATCGCGATAAATCGATTTCGTTCATTCCGTATAGTCCCCCGGATCGGTTTTCATTCTTCCAGCGGCCGGATCAATTCGGCCGACATTTCGTTGGCGCCGCGGGCGAGATAGTGCGACTGAATTTCATTCATCTCGGCCTGATAACGCTCGGCATTCCACAGTTCAATTCCGATTTCGACCCCGATCACGTGAATCTCGGTGCCCGGCTCCAGCGCGGCGTAGTCGCGAAAGGCCGGCGGCACCGTGATCCGCCCCTGCCGGGTGATCACCGCTTCGGTGGTCAGCGCGCCGAACCGGCGCATCGACCGCCGCGCCGCGAAACTCGAAGCCGCCCGGTCCAGCTGGGCCAGCGCCTCGCGCCGCATCCCACTGTAAATCTCCAGCGGATAAAGCGCCAGCGCCCCCTCGGGCAAGCCGTGGATCACCACTTCGCCGTTGCCGCGCGCCAGAAAGTCCTCGATCCAGCGCGGCGCCAGCTTGAGCCTCCCGCTGCCGTCGAGCAAGCAGCGCTCCTGTCCGCAAAATGCCAGCATCGTAAAATCGCTTTCTACGGGTCGAATTTTTCCATTTGATTCCAAAATAATCCATTTTTTTCCAAAAACAAGCGAAATAATGAGTTTTTTTCGGATTTTTTCAAAAAAAACGGAATGGACTGGAAGTTGACACGACGGTGCTTACGCAAAAAGCCGGATGGGATGGCACGGCACGGACGGGCATGAATAGACACGGACGGGGCAAACGCAGCCCCGCGAGCTGGACGGATGGACATGGAGAAAGGGTGGTGGAGAGCGCGAGCGGAGCGAATCGTGACACACCGGCGCGCACGCCGAACTCCGGGCACAGTGCCCCCGCTTGGACGATTTGGACGGAGGCGATACCGGTGCGCGCCCGACGCGCGGTGCCGGGAGTCCAGGGGGGGAGCGGGAGGGAGCCGGAGGTCAATCCGGGCTGTCGGTACACGGCGAGCGCATACCGCGCCCATCAGCCTCGCATGCGGGATTGTCGTTGCGCGGTCCGTCCTCGACCGTCCCCTGGCGGGCGCGCCAGCGTGCCCCCATCCGCTCCGCCCGAACTCCCCTCCCCCGGAAAAGCAAAAACGGAACCGGATTTTTCAATCCGATTCCGTTCTTTGGCGGGAAACCAGTCGCGGCTTACGCCTTTTCGTAGTTCCCGGTGCGGATGCAGCGGGTGCAGAGCTTGACGGTTTTGACCGTGCCTTCGGCATTGATCTTGACCGGCTGGAGGTTGACGCCGAAGACGCGCTTGACGTTCTTGACCACGTGCATACCGATCCCGCCGGCTTTCTTGGCCAAACCCTTGCGGGTGATGCTGCCGCCAACCGCCTTGGTCTTGCCGCAGAATTCACAAATCTTACTCATGATTCACTCCTTGCGCCCCGGACATCCGAATCGGGCCGGAACTTATTTAAATTTCAGTTCAAACAAAAAAATGGTGAGTTGACTGGGACTCGAACCCAGGACCACCGCCTTAAAAGGGCGATGCTCTACCGACTGAGCTATCAACTCGAGTGAAACCGTTTTCTTCAGCTTCAACGATTGTTTAATATAGAACGCATCCGCTATTTTTCAAGCACGAAAATGATTTTTTTCCGAATTTTCCGGGTTTTTCGGAGCCGCCATCGTTTCGGCGTGGTAGGAACTGCGGACCAGGGGCGCCGATGCAACTTGGGTGAAACCGAGCGCGAGAGCCGTTTCCCGCCACTTCGCAAAGGTCTCCGGCTCGACGTAACGCGCCAGCGGCCAGTGCGACGGCGACGGCGGCAAGTATTGCCCGATGGTCAAAAGCGTCACCCCGGCCTGACGCAGGTCGGTCAGGGCCTGTTCGATCTCCGCGTCGGTCTCGCCGAGGCCCGCCATCAAGCCGGATTTGACCGGAATCGCGCCGTCGCGCCAGGCGGCGGCGTGGCGCAGCACCGCAAGCGACCCGCGATAGGTGGCGCGATCGCGGATTTCGGGCGTCAGACGCTCGACGG
The DNA here is from genome assembly GCA_964599205.1 of uncultured Victivallaceae bacterium. GTDB lineage: Bacteria > Verrucomicrobiota > Lentisphaeria > Victivallales > Victivallaceae > JAVBUI01. The sequence goes on along the minus strand of CAZRFG010000077.1, from coordinate 1,556 downwards.
TTTCGAGATTGTGGTTGAACACCGTCGGCCCGGCCGCCAGCACCGTTTCCAGCGCGGCGAAGTCGCCGTTGAAATCAGGAGTGAGAACTTCGATTCCGGCTTCCGGCAAGGTTTCGCGGATCGCCGCGATGGTGGCGGCGAAAATTGCCGCGCCGCCGTCGGCGAGATCGTCGCGGGTGACGCTGGTCACCACCACGAAGCGCAAATCGAGCCGCTTCGCCGCCTCGGCCACCCGTTGCGGTTCGTCAAGCTCAAGGCCATCCGGCTTTTCACCGCCGATCGAGCAGAATTTGCAGTGCCGCGTGCAATGTTTCCCCATAATGAGAAAGGTCGCGGTGCGGCGGTGAAAACACTCGCCGAGGTTGGGACAGCGCGCCCCGGCGCAGACGGTGTTGAGTTTGAGTTCCGCCAGCAGCCGGGTCACTTCGGCACGCCCGGCTCCGGTCTCGACTTTGACCTTGATCCAGCCCGGCAGACGGGGCCGGGGCAGCCGGAGCGGTGAAGCCATCAGCGCGGGTCCGCGTCACAGCGCGAAAGAATCACGCTGACATTGGTGCCGCCGAAGGCGAAGCTGTTGGAGAGCGCATGTTTGACCTCGACCCCTTCGCGGTATTCGCGGATCAGGTCGGCCCAGCCGAATTCCGGCTCCGGGTTGTCGAGGTTGATCGATCTCGACAAAAACGACTTCTCGACCATCATCGAGGTGAAGATGATCTCCGCCGCCCCGGTCGCGCCGATCATGTGGCCGGTCTGCGATTTGGTGCTGTTGATCGCCACTTTGGAGCCGAAAACTTCGCGCAGCGCGGCCATTTCGACCGGGTCGCCGACCGGAGTCGCGGTGCCGTGGGTGTTGACATAGGCGATATCTTCGACCTTGAGCCCGGCATTGGCGACCGAGCCGCGCATCACTTCGATGCAGCTCGGCGCGTCGGGCACCACCATGTCGGTGGCGTTGCTGTTGGAGTAAGCGCCGGAGACTTCGACGATCGGGCGCGCGCCGCGGCGGCGGACGCTCCGCTCCGACTCCAGCACGACATAGCCCGCGCCACCGGCGATCACGAAGCCGTCGCGGTCGCGGTCAAAGGGCCGGCTGGCGATTTCCGGGGTGTCGTTGTAACGCCGCGACAAAGCGCGGATCGCATTGAAACCGAGCGCCAGCACCCAGTCGAGCTGTTCGGCCCCGCCGGCGATCACGATGTCGTACATCCCGGCCTTGATCAACCGCGACCCCACCATCACCGCGAGCGCGCTGCTGGAGCACGCGGCGGAGACGTCGTAGGTCTCGCCCTTGAACCCGAAAATCAGCGACAGGTTGGAAACCGCCGCCGACGGCATCACCCGGGGAACGACGTAGGGCGAAACACTGCGCAAGCGGCCGTTGACGTAGAATTTATGAGCTTCTTCAAAAACTTCGCGGTAGTTGCTGCCGGCGACGCCGCCGATCACCGCGATGCGCAAATGGGGCACTTCCTCGAGCGTGATGCCGGCCTCGGCCAGCGCTTCCTCCACCGCCACCACCGACATGGTGCCGGTGGGGGGACAGAAGCGGGCATTCT
>CAZRFG010000076.1:2343-12373 GCA_964599205.1 uncultured Victivallaceae bacterium | reverse complement strand
GGGTGCGGATGGTTTCGATCGAGCTGGCGTTGGGGACGGGCTTGGTGCTTTCGAGGTAAAAGAGGGTGCGGCCCTCGATCTGGCGGCCGCGGAAGGCGACCTGGTGGTAGCCGCGTTCGTGGAGGGTTTGGCGGACGCTGCTGAGGAAGGGGCGGCTGGAGCGGACGGTATCCCAGGCGGGGATGACGACGGAGAAGATGCTGATCGAGCCGATGGTGGCGGCGACCACCACGCCGGCGAGGTCTTTGCCGAGGCCGGAGAATTCGGCGAAGCGGCTGTTGTCGCGTTCGTCGAGGACGAGGATCAGCAGCATCACGCCGCCGATGATCGGCAGCGCGGCGGAGAAGAGGATCGGGGGGGTGAATTTGAAGAGCCGTTCCCAGAACGGCCAGACCAGCAAACTGACGATGCCGGCGGAGCCGGCGGTGATGGCGATCACCCGCATCACGAGGATGAGCTGATTGTTCCACTCGCGTCGGCCGTCCCCGGTGAAGGCGGCGGCGGTGAGGAGGGAAATCGGGATCAGCAAGGGCGCCATCCCTTCCCAGCTCCAGGCGCCGGAGCCGAAGAGGACGAGCGCCATCAGCATCATCCCGCGCAAGAGCTGGATGGTGCGGGTGCGGAGCTTGTGGCGGCGCGAATACATTCCGGCGAAGCCGCCGAGGATCAGCAGGAGCCAGGGCGCGCCGAGCCGGAAAAACTCGGCGAAGAAGCGGAGCGGGAAAGCCGTATAGTCGCCGTAGAGCATGGTGCCGCGCCGGAGCAGCGGCAGCAGTTGCTGGTAATCCCAGCCGGGCACCAGCCAGAGCAAAAATCCGGCGTAAAGGGCGACGCCGAAGAGCAAGGCGAACCAGAATCCGGTTCGCAGCTCGGTTTTGTACTGGCCGCCGCCGAGGGCGAGCGGCAGCGCCAGCGCCGGGGGCAGCAGCGCGGCGGCAAAGCCGCCCCAGGCTCCGCCGAGCACGCAAAGCAGGAAGAAGACCAGGTATTTGCTGAACTGCGAATGGTGTTTTTCGCGCATCAGCCAGGCGGCGGCGAGGGCGGTGACGGCGACCGGGCCCATGGCGCTTGAGGCCATCCGGCCCCAGAACAGGAATCCGGCGCTGCCGAGCAGCAGCCATCCCGCGAGATAGCCGGCATAGCCGGGATAGAGCCGCCGGCCGAGGTGGATGACGCCGCCGAGGGCGAGCAGCGCGGCGAGGCCGGAGGGCAGTCGCAGCACCGCTTCGCCGACGAAGCCGAAGAGCCGGGAGAAAAGTCCGGCGAGCTGAAAGCCGAAGGGAGCGGAATTTTCCACCGCCGCGCCGTTGAAGGTGAGCTTGGTCAGATCGCCCCGGATAAAGGATTCGCGGACCACTTCGGCGAAGAAGCCCTCCTCGCCCCAGAGCGCGTTTTTACCCGGAAAAACCGCGAAAGCGAGCGCCGCCGTCAGCCAGATCAGGCTGCGGCCGTACACTTTTGAGAGCTCGGCTCGCGGCAGTCGCTCCATCGGAACTCCTCCATCGGGATCAGGCGAGGACGCGCTTGATCGCCTCGACGACGTCGTCGACGTCCTCGACTTTCATTTCGGGAAACAGCGGCAACGAACAGATGTGGTCGCTGTTGTATTCGGTCGCCGGCAGCATGCCCGGCTTGAATCCCATCACTTCGCGATAGTAGTGCTGCAGATGGGCGCAGCGGAAATGGAGACCGGTGCCGATGTTTTCGCGTTTCAGCGCGGCCATGAATTCGTCGCGCGTGAGCTTCGGCGAATCGACCCGGACGATGAAGAGGTGCCAGGCATGGGTGAAATCGTAGCCGGCCGGATCGGCCAGCGGGCGGATTTCCGGGATGGCGGCGAGTTTGGCGCGATAGCGCATCGCCAGCTCCCGGCGTTTGGCGTTGATGTTGGTCAGGCGTTCGAGCTGGCTGGCTCCGAGCGCGGCCTGGATGTCGGTCAAATTGTACTTGAACCCGGGCTCGATTACCTCGGCCTGCGGCGAACGGCCGCGGTTCTCGCGGTCAAAGGCGTCGACGCCGATGCCGTGGAACTTCCAGCGCCGGATCGCAGCGGCGAATTTCTCATCCGGCGAGGTAAAGGCGCCGCCTTCGCCGGTGGTGATGTTCTTGATCGCGTGGAACGAAAAAATCGCGCTGTTGGCGCTGCCGACGTGGCGGCCTTTGTAATAGGTTCCGAGCGCGTGGGCGGCGTCCTCGATCACCGGAATGCCGTTGGCGGCGATGCGGAGGCCGTCGAGGTCGACCGGCGCGCCGGCGAAGTGGACGGGGACGATCAGCTTGGTGCGCGGCGTGATCACCGCCTTGACCGATTCCGGGGTGACCAGCATGGTTTCGCGGTCGATTTCGGCGAACACCGGGGTCGCCCCGGCGAGGACGATCATATTGACGATCGAGACCCAGGTCATCGACGGGGTGACCACCTCGTCGCCGGGACCGATTTTGAGGACTTTCATGACCAGATGCATCGCCGCGGTCGCCGAGGCCAGCGCCACCGCGTAACCGGCGCCGGTGAGTTCGCAGAGGCGGTTTTCCAGCTCCGCATTCTTGGGCCCGTTGGTGATCCAGCCCGAGCGCAGCACTTTGACGACTTCCTCGATATCCGCTTCGATGATCGACGGGCGGGTGAACGGCAGAAACTCTTTTCTCGGCATGATCCTGTACTCCGGGATTTAAAAACACTCATTTTAATGTATTCCCCTTTTCGGTGAAATGCAAACTTGAAAGCGGTTGCCGCCGCATGTATAGTAAAGTTGTCCCTCGCGCGACAGGCGCGGCGGGGTTGGATTTTTTCTCGGAATATTAATTTCTAAGGATCAGATATGGATCACGCGGCGATCAGAAAAGAGTTGCTCGGCCGGTGCCGGCAGATCATCGTCAAGGCCGGAACCCGGCTGCTCTCCGACCACAGCCAGATCGCCCGGCTGGTCGAGGGCATCGCCGAAATCCGCGCCCGCGGCTGCCGGGCGCTCCTGGTAACCTCCGGCGCGGTGGGGATGGGAATGCGCGAACTCGGGCTTGCCAAACGTCCGCGCGAACTCTCGCAGGTTCAGGCGCTGGCGGCGATCGGCCAGTGCAAACTGATGGCGATTTACGAGGAGGAGTGTCGCAAGCGCGGCTTCAAGTCGGCCCAGCTCTTGCTCAACACCTCCGACCTCAAGTCCCGCGAGCGCTACCTCAACGTGATGAACTGCATCAATGCGCTGTGGGACAACGACGTGTTGCCGATCATCAACGAAAACGACTCGGTCTCGGTCGACGAACTCAAATTCGGCGACAACGACACCCTCGCCGGGATGCTCGGCACCATCACCGGGTCGCAGCTCACCATCATTCTCACCACCGAGCAGGGCCTCCGCGAACGCGTCGACGGCAAGCTCGGCAAGCGGATTTCGGTGGTGGCCAAGCTCGACCAGGCGATCAAGGACATGGCCGGCGGCACCGACAACGCCGAATTCTCGATCGGCGGGATGGCTTCGAAACTCAAGGCCGCCGAACTCGTCACCTCGGCCGGGGAATACCTCTGGATCGCCGACGGGCGCGAGGAACGGATCATCAGCCGCATCCTCGACGGCGAAGACGTCGGCACCCTCTTCACCCCCGGCCTCCGCCGGGTACCCGGCCACAAGCGTTATTTGCGTTACTTCGCCGCTCCGGCGGGTTCGCTCCTGGTCGACGCCGGCGCCGCCAAGGCGCTGCGGAGCAAGGGCGGGAGCCTCCTCCCCTCCGGCATCGTGGAAGTCCGCGGCAGCTTCAAGCGCGGCAACTCGGTCGAAATCCTCGACCCCGCCGGGGTCGCGATCGCCCGCGGGCTGGTCAATTACGCCAGCACCGAGTGCGAGCTGATCAAGGGCCTCCACAGTTCCAAGCTGGAAAAAGCCGTCGGCCACACCGCCGACACCGAAGTGGTTCACCGCGACAACCTGTCGCTGCTCTGAGAGCCGGGTATGAAAGTATATATCAAGACCTACGGCTGCCAGATGAACGAGCGCGACTCCGAAGCGCTGGCCGGCATGCTCGCCGCCCGCGGCCATGCCCTCACCGACCGCGAGGAAGAGGCCGACGTGCTGCTCTTCAACACCTGCAGCGTGCGTGACCAGGCCGAGCGCAAGGCGATCGGCAAAGTCGGCTTCATGAAGAAGCTCAAGGCGAAAAATCCCGACCTCATCATCGGCATCCTCGGCTGTATGGCGCAGCGGCGCGGCGACGAGCTCTTCGCCGAACTCCCGCACCTCGATCTGGTGCTCGGCACCGGCCAGCTCCACACCCTTCCCGAAGTGATTGAGAACCTCGCCGCCGAAAAGCGCCAGCTCGCCGCCGTCGCCGAGGGCGACGCGGTGCTGACGTCGATGGGAGCCCATCACCTCGAGCCGGGCAGCTGCATCGGGCAGATCGCGATCACCCGCGGCTGCAACCGCTTCTGCAGCTACTGCATCGTCCCCTACGTCCGCGGCCGCGAGATCAGCCGCGAAACCGGCGACGTGATCGCCGAGGCGCGCGCGCTGGTCGCCGCCGGGGTCAAGGAAATTCTGCTCCTCGGCCAGAATGTCGCCGCCTACGGGCTCGGGGGCGACGTCCGGCCGCCCGCGCCGGGGCATTCGCCCTTTGCCGATCTGCTCGCCGAACTGGCCGGGATCGACGGCCTCGCGCGCATCCGCTTCACCTCGCCCTACGTCACCTATTTCAACGACAAGTTGATCGAGACCATCCGCGCCAATCCGAAAATCTGCCGCAACATCCATCTGCCGCTGCAATCGGGTTCGGATGCGATTTTGCAGGCGATGAACCGCCAGTACACCGCGGCGGCCTACCGCGAAATCGCGGGCAAGCTCAAGGCGGCGATGCCGGAACTGACCTTTTCCACCGACGTCATCGTCGGCTTCCCCGGCGAAACCGAGGCGGACTTCAAGCTGACGCGCGAGCTGATGGAGGAGATCGGCTTCGACAACGCCTTTATCTTCAAATATTCCCCGCGCCCCGGCACCAAGGGGAGCGAACTCGCCGACAGCGTGCCGCAGGAGGTCAAGGAAGACCGCAACCAGCTCCTCCTCGCCGACCTCGCCATCCGCGCCGGGCGCAATATCAAAGCGATGGTCGGGCGCACCGAAACGGTGCTGGTCGAGGGCGTCAGCCGCCGCAATACCGAGCGCTGGACCGGCCGCACCGACAACAACCGCACGGTCAACTTCGTCCCGACGCCGGGGCTCAAAACCGGCGACCTGGTCGCGGTCAGAATCACCCGCGCCGGAGCGGTTTCGCTGTTTGGAGAAATTCAATCATGAGAATCAAATACTGCGGCATCCGCGACGAAACCGGCCTCCGGAACGCGGTCGCCGCCGGCGCCGACGCGGTCGGTTTTCAGGCCGGCCAGCTTTATTACGGCAAGAATTTCATTCTGCCCAGCACGGCTGGCCGGCTGGCCGAAATGCTGCCGCCGATGGTGATGCCGTTCCTGGTCACCCACTACACCGATTATTTCGAAATCGCCGAACTGGTCGAACGCTCCGAAATCCGCAACCTCGAACTCCACTTCGCCAATCCCGAAACCCTCGGCAAGCTCCGCGACATGGTCGGGCGCTCGGCCAAAATCACGGTGACGCTCTACCCCGACCCCACCGGCTACCTCGAGCTCCCGGTCGAATTGTACGCGGTCGCCGACGCGATCATGGTCAATCCCTTTCAGACCTCGGTCGCCGCCCGGAGCGCCGACCTGACCCCGGACTGGGAATTTTTGCGCACCTTCCGCGAAAAGCTCGCGCTGCCGCTGATCCTCTCCGGCCCGGTCACCGTCGAACAGGCCGAAAGCGTCGGCGCTTTTGCCCTCAATCACGTCGGGTAAAAGCGCCGCGCCCCCGGCTTTAGACCCCGATCCGGAACAGCAGGCCGAGCTGGTAGACGAGGAACGTGACGACATAGGCGAGGACGAGGAGTCCGACCGCCTCAAGCACCGCCATTTTCCACGAGTTGAGTTCGCGCCGGATCACCGCCAACGTGGCGAGACAGGGGATCGAGAGCAGACTGAAGATCATGATCGCGAAGCCCTGAAGCGGCGTGTAGTGCCGGACCAGCTGTTCGCGCAGCGGCGCCGACTCCTCGTCGGCTTCACCGGCGGCGTAGAGGATGCCGAGCTGGGAGACAAAGACCTCCTTGGCGGCGAGCGCGCCGATGCTGGCGGTGGTCAGCTTCCAGTCGAAACCGATCGGGCGGAAAACCGGTTCGAGGGCCTTGCCGACCCGGCCGGAGATGGTGTACTCCATGCTTTCGGCGAGCTTCTCGTTTTCGAGGGTTTCCACTTTGCCGTCGCGGTCCTCCTCCGACAGGGCTTTGTCCTCCTTGACGCGTTCGACCAGCGCGTCGTAATCCTTGCCGAACACCTCTTTTTCAGGATAGGTGTTGGCGATAAAAAGGATGATGCTGGCGGCGAGGATCACCGTCCCGGCCTTCCGGAGGTACATTCTGCCCCGGTCCCACATGTGGATGGCGAGGCTGCGGAGCGTCGGCATCCGGTAGGGCGGGAGCTCCATCAGATACACTTCGCCCTCGCCCTTGAACAAGGTCGACTTCATGATCCGGGCGGCGACCAGCGCGACGACCACCCCGGTGAGGTAGACGATCAGCATCATCAAAGGCTGGAGGTCGACCGCGAAAAAGGCCGGGATGATCAGGGCGTAGATCGGCAGCCGCGCACCGCAGCTCATCAACGGCAGCACCATCACCGTGACCTTGCGGTCGCGCTCGGACTCGATGCAGCGGGTGGCCATGATGGCGGGACCGCTGCAGCCGAAGCCGAGCACCAGCGGCACGAAACTCCGCCCCTGGAGCCCGAAGCGGCGCATGATGCCGTCCATTACAAAAGCGGCGCGGGCCATGTAGCCCGAATCCTCGAGGAGCGCGATCGCGAAAAAGAGGAAGAGGATGTTGGGGAGAAAGACGATCACGCCCCCGACCCCGCCGATCACCCCGTCAGCGAGCATCGCGCGGAGGAACGGCAGCGTGGTTTCCGGCCACGCGTTTTTGAGCGCATCGGCGAGCAGGCCGAAGAAATCCTCGATCCACCCCATGAACGGTTCGGCGCAGGTGAAGGTGAACTGGAACGTGAGATAGATGATCAATAGAAAGAGCGGCAGCCCGAAGAAACGGTTGGTCATCACCGCGTCGATCCGGTCGGAGATTTCGCGGCGGCGCTCATGGGTCATCGACACCGCGTCGCGGCAGGCGCCCGCGAGCATCGCGTAACGGCGGTCGGCGAGGAAGGTTTCAGCCTCGATGGCGTGACTCCCGTGGAGGTGGCGGAGCTGTTTTTCAACTTCATCGTGAACCGGGGTGAATTCGGCAAGCTTCTGCGCCGCCTGGTCGTGCTCGAGGAACTTGATCGCGAAAAACCGTGCCGGAATGTGGCGATAGCGCTCGACCTTGAGGCCGTCGATTTTCGCCGCCACCGCGGCGATGGCTTCGTCGATGTCGCCGCCGTAGGAGAGCATGGGGACGCCGTGGCGGTCAAGTTCGGCGAGCGCTTCGCCGAGCCGCTCGAGCAGCGGTTTGACCCCGTCGCTCTTGCACCCGACGGTCCGGACGATCGGCGAGCCGAAATACCGCTCGAGCTTGGGAATGTCGTACTCCAGCCCCTTTTGGCGGGCTTCGTCGCTCATGTTGAAGGCCAGCAGCATCGGGATGTGGAGTTCGGCGAGCTGGGTGGTCAAATAGAGGCTGCGGCGCGGAATCGAGGAGTCGACCACGTTGAGAATCAGGTCGATCCCCGGCCCGGTCAAGGTCTTGAAGGCGACCTCCTCCTCGGGCGAACCCGACGAGAGCGAGTAGATGCCGGGCAGGTCGATCAGTTCGACTTCGAACCCGCCGGCCCGGAAGTGCCCGGACTTGCTCTCGACCGTCACCCCGGGGTAGTTGCCGACGTGCTGGCGGGTGCCGGTGAGGGCGTTGAAGATGCTGGTCTTGCCGCAGTTGGGATTCCCGGCGAGGACCACCCGGAAATGGTTTTTACGGTTTTCCATTTTTTCCCTCCAGTACGATGTGGGCGGCGTCATCGCGGTGGAGCGCCATACTGCTCTCCATCACTTTGACCCGGATCAGTCCGCCGAAGGGGGCGTGGGCCTCCATCACCAGCTCGGTGCCGGCGACCAGTCCGATGTCGGCGAACTTCTTTTTGCCGCGCATCTGCGGCAGGATTTTGACGATGGTGGCGCTGGCGCCGACCGGGAGGTCGGCGAGGGTCAGCGCGGCGGGATTCTCTTTTTTGCTCTGCATTTTGTTACTCCTGATTCAGGATTCAAGACAATTACGGATGTTTGCGTTTGCGCCCGCCGAGCATCATCGCGGCGACGCCGAAGAGGACGATCACGCCGACGATCCAGAGGGCGCGGCGGGTCTGTTTATCCTTGTCCGGAACCGGCGGCTTGACGACCTGCTCTTTGAGGGTCTGCCCGGTGACTTCACTGGCCGGTTCGGCGGCTTTTTCGCGGACGGCGTCGACCGCCTGATTGTACTCGCGGCGCAGCGCGTCGGCGGCGAGGTTATGATTGATAAACTCGCGGAGCTTGGCATTGTCGCAGACGAAGCCGCTGCAGCCGGCCTTGAACTTTTTGACCAGTCCGGCGTGGGTTTCGGCGATTTGGCGGACGGTGGCTTCATCGGCTTTCCAGTAACCCTTGCGGACGGTCTCCAGCATCACCGCGGTCATCTCCTGCATCGCGTAGGGGTTTTTCTCCTCGAAATACCGGGGCACGTCGAGCTTCAATTTGTCGTCGATGAAAACCTCCTTGTACTCCTGCCAGAGGTGGTCGTCGAGCATTTCGGGCTTGGTCACCTCCCAGCCGTAGGTGTTGCGGAAGACCTCGGCGAAAGTGGCGGCCCCGGACGGCCCCTCGGCCATCATCTCCTTGATGTATTTGGGGTTGAGGACGGTGCTCCGGGCCTCGACCATCGCCGCTTCGCCGGCTTCCTGGATCTTCGCCCGGCCGGGGGTGCGCAAGTCGTTGAAGTAGGCTTTGGGATCCTTGCCGGTGACCGCTTTGGCGGCGAGGCTGATGCCGCCGGTGAATTCGTAGACGTGGTCGAGCGAGAGCGGGCCCCAGCTGTTCGACGAACGCGACTGCACCACGGTGTCGGTGTTGGACAGCGCCGCCCGGAACGCGCCGGGGACGTGCTCGCCCCAGTTGTCCTCGGTGTAGAGCGCACCCATATTGTGAAGATAAAGCTCGGCGATCGCGGCGGTGTCGTCCCAGCGGCCGCCGGACTGGATCATCCCGGTGACGCCGGTGCCGAAGTTGCCGTTGATGCCGCCGAAAATCCGACCGTCGGCGAGCGACTTGGCCTTTTCCGGCGAAAGGCCGGCATCGATCAGCGCCTTGACCGCGTCGAGCGAGCCCTGGCGGACGAAGTTGCCGTAGGCGGTATCGGCGTCGGCGGCGGCAAGCCGGACCGCTTTGTCGATGAGGCGCATCCGGCTCGCGGCCGCGCCGCGGAACTGGCCGGAGGTCTGGACCACCACGTCGATTCGCGGCCGCTTGAGCTCGGACAACGGCATCAGCCGGACATCCTGAACCCGGCCGCGCGAATCCCACACCGGCTCGACGCCGAGGAGGTAGAAGATCTCCGCGATATCGGTCCCCTGGGTGCGGATGAATTCACCGCCCCAGAGTGAAAAGGCGACCTTTTTCGGGTATTCGCCGGTCGTCTTGAGCTTTTCGGCGATCAACGCGTCGCCGAGCTGCTTGCCCACCGCGTAGCTTTCGCGGCTCGGGGTGCGCTCGGGGTCGATGCCGTAGAGGTTGCGGCCGGTGGGAACGGTGTCGGGATTGAGCACCGGGTCGCCGCCGGGCGAAGGCGCGAGGTAGCCGCCGTTGAAGGCGTTGAGCATCGCCGCGAGCTCGGCTGCGGTCGACTTGAGCAAGGCTGCTTTGGCCTCGACGGCCGCCGCCTCGGGGGCGGATTTCAATTCGGCCGGCTCGGCGAGCGCGGCCCGGGCTCGCGCGGCGGCGGGGTCGAGGTAGTGTTCGGCAAAGAAATGCTGATCCTG
>CAZRFG010000076.1:0-2243 GCA_964599205.1 uncultured Victivallaceae bacterium | reverse complement strand
CTTTTGGGCGGTTGCGATGATGCTTTTGGCGTACTCCGCCTTCAGCATCGCGTTTTCGGCGGTTTCAAAGTGGTGGAGCTTTTCGTGGAGCGCGGCGAGCTCGCCGTAACCGTCGGCCGCCATAAAGGGCGCGGTGAGGTGGCTCACCATGGTGGCGTAGCTGCGGCGCTTGGCGATCAACGCTTCGCCGACGTTGTTGATGATGTACAAATAGTAGTGCGGCATTTCGCCGACCAGCACGTCGGGCCAGTCGTAACTCGACAGCGCGACCTGCTTCCAGGGGGTGAATTCGAGGCTGCCGTGGGTGCCGAAGTGCATCATCGCGTCGGCCTGGAAACCGTGCCGGATGTACAAATAGGTGGCGATGTAGGCGTGGGGCGGAGCCATCTTGACGCCGTGGATCAGCTTGTTTTCGTCGCTCCCCTCGCCGGGCAGCGACTGCGGCATCAGAATCACGTTGCCGAAGCGGAGTTGCCCCAGCGCCAGGTTGCCTTCGGCGGTGCGGAAGTACTTGCCCGGGAAGTCGCCGTAGCGCTCGACCACGGTCTGATACAAATCGGCGGGCATGCTTTTCGCCACCCAGCCGCGGTATTCTTCGGGGGTGATGGTGACCGTGGCCGCATTTTTGGCGAACTCCTGCATCGCCCCCTCGGCGTAACGGCCGAAGTTGGCGGCATTCTGCTGGATTTGCCAATTCAGCTCGGCGGCGGTCTCCGGCAACGGGCCGGTCCGGTAACCCGCATCGCGCAGGTTTTTGAGGGTGTTGAGGAGCGAGTCGCCGACTTCGAGGCCGCTGGCGTTGAGCGCGTTCTGGCCGGGGCCCTTGTAGAAGACGATGGCGATTTTCTTCTCCGCATTGGGTTTTCGCTTGAGCTCGGCGGTTTTCCTGACCAGCTCGGCGAAGCGCTCGAGCCGGTCGGGAATCATCCGGAACTCGAGCAATCCGCGCGCATTGCGGAAAAGCGCCGAGAGCACAAAGGGCGTCGTCCCGCCGTCGAGTTCGGGCATGGTGACGCTCTGGCTCAGCATCCCGCCGGTCATCCCGCGCTGGTCGCGCAAATACTCCTCATAAGGCTGATTGACCTTGATCGGACAGAGCAAGGGAATGTTGCGCTCTTTCAGGAGCTGAATCCCGGCCTCGGGGTCGCGCATCGAGAACCGGCCGTGGGGCTGGTAGATCACCAGGTCGGGCTTGGCTTCGTCGACCATTTCGGGGAGGCGCATCATGCCGTTGGCGGCGACCACGTTGAGGCCGCGTTTCTCGAGCGCCTCGATCAGTTGCCCGAGGTCGCCGCCGCCGTTGCCGGCGAGGATGCAGACGGTGGGAGCACCGGCACGCAGCCGTCCGGTCAGGCGGTACCAACTGATGTACTCCCGATAGGTCTTGAAGGCGTTCTCCTCCTTGACGTGGAAAAAGGAGCTCTGGAGCACTTCTTTGGGCGGCTCCGGCTTGGGGGCGCGGAAGCGCTTGCCGTCGATTTCGTAGCGGATGAAGTCGAGCATCCGGCGGAAGTTCTCCTTGCCGCCATTGTTGAAATAGCCCTCGAGCGCGGCGGATTGGGCTTCGCTCAAGGTGTTGAGCGCGGTCTCCTTGCGGGTCGAGGAGGTGGTGTAGACCGGCTGTTTGAGCCGGTCGATCATCGCCTGCTGTTCGGCGGTGAAGTTGAGGCCCATCCCGAAAAAGACGATCATATCGTATTGCTTGAGCTCGTCGCCTTTTTTGTCGTTCCAGGCGACGGCTTCGACCCGGATCGCCGGATTGAGCTCCTGGTCGAGCAGCGGAGCGAGGATGTATTCGGGGTAATTGACGAACGCCACCCGGGTCGGCGAACCGTAGGCCCGGTAGAGCAGGAAACCGGCCGCCGCGAGGGCAACCAGCGCGGCGGCGAGGAGGTATTTCGGCAAAACTCGGCGTGACATGTTATTTCTCTCCTTCGGGAACGTAGATGACTTCGCCCGACTCCAGCTGGTAGGCGACGCCGACCCGGCGGCCCTTGCCGGAGCCGGAGGTCGATTCCGATTTGTAACGGGTGACTTTGCGGTCTTTTTTGACGATGATCTCCATATCCGGCTTGCCCGCGTTTTTGACGAAAGTGGCGTCCTCGGCGGTCAGGAACTCGGTCATCCGGCTCTGCATCGCAAAGGCCACCATCAGCGCCACCGCGAACACCATCGCCACGTCAAACAGGTTGACCAGCGTGGTGCGCGGGTCGCAGTCGTCCTCTTCGTCAAAGGGGCGGCGG
>CAZRFG010000075.1:0-12380 GCA_964599205.1 uncultured Victivallaceae bacterium | reverse complement strand
CACCGGGGTTTCCTCGCTCAAGGAGGCCAGACACGACCAGGTGTCGTTCCTCGGCAACAAGCGTTACCAGAGCCAGTTGCCAGATTCCAAAGCCGGGCTGGTGCTGGTCAGCAAGGACATTTCACCCGATGACCGTGGGGCCAAGACCTTCATCGTCTGCGCCAACGTCGATTACGCGTTCAGCCAGGCGATCATGGTATTTGCGCCGCCGGCGGTGGTCTATGCTCCCGGCGTCCATCCCTCGGCGGTGGTCGATCCGAGCGTCAAGCTCGGGCAGGGCGTTCACATCGGCGCCAACGCGGTGGTCGAGGCCGGGGCCGAAATCGGCGACGGCACCGTGATTTGCGCCGGCGTCTATGTCGGGCATCAGGTGAAAATCGGCGCGAAGTGCATGATTTATCCCAATGTGGCGATCATGGCGCGCTGCGAACTCGGCAGCCTGGTGATCCTCCAGCCCGGCGTGGTGATCGGCGGCGACGGTTTCGGCTTCGTGCCGGGGCCGAAAGGCTTGGTCAAAGTGCCGCAGACCGGGATTGTCCGGATCGGCGACGACGTCGAAATCGGCGCCAACACCACGGTCGACCGCGCCCGCTTCGGGGTCACCTGGATCAAGTCCAACGTCAAGATCGACAACCTGGTTCAGGTCGCCCACAACGTGGTGATCGGCGAGAGCTCGATTCTGGTCGCCCAGTCCGGCGTCGCCGGCAGCGCCGAACTCGGCCGCGGGGTGATCCTCGCCGCCAAGGCCGGGATCAACGGCCACATCACCATCGGCGACGGGGTCCAGGTGGCGGGCACTTCCAACGTGGTCAAGAGCCTTCCCGCCGGGGCGATCGCCCTGGGGACGCCGGCCGAAAGCCAGCGCGAATTCATGGCCCGCTATACCTTGCCGTCCAAGTTCGAAAAGCTCTCGGCCAAAGTCAAGGCCCTCGAAGCCGAACTTGCCGAGCTCAAGAAGCAGGCTTGATGAGAACTCCGGCGGTCCGGCTGTTCGCCGCCGCGGCGCTGTTCGCGGCGGCCGCTTCCGGCGTCGAGCCGCCGCCGGAACCGGCGGCGGCCAGGGCGGCGGTGGATCCGTTGCGTGATGCCGCGCTGGCCGGCGATCTGGCGGCGCAGTTCCGGCTCGCTCACGAATTTCTCCATGGCATCAACCGTCCGGCCAATCCGTCGCTCGGCGTCTTCTGGTTCCGCAAAGCCGCCGCCGGCGGCAGCGCCGAAGCCCGTTTCAACGTCGGCATCTGCCTCGAAAACGGCTTCGGGGTGGAAAAAAGTCCGGTGCTCGCCTATGAGGAGTATCGGCTCGCCGCCGCCGCCGGGGTGCCGAAAGCCCGTTTCCGGCAGGCGATGATGCTGCTGGTCGGCCTGAGTCCGGAAGTCAAAGCCGACTACACCCGCCCCGGGGTGACGTCCCGGCCGGAGGAAGCGCGCAAAATGCTGGACGAACTCGCCGCCGGGGGACTTCCCGAGGCGATGCGCGAACTTGCCGCACTCGATCTATTGCTTCCCCCCGACAAACGCGATCCGGCCAAATGCGCCGCCGCGGTCGCTTTGCTGCAAAAAGCGGTCGAGGCCGGCGACGCCGGAGCGATGCGCATGCTGGCCGACTGTTATTATGCCGGCATCGGAGTCGAACAAAGTCAAGCGAAAATGCTCGAGCTGCTGAACCGGGCCGCTGCCATCGGCGACGCCGAAGCGCTCGGCAAACTCGCGTTCTGTTACGAAAACGGGATCGGCGTCGAGCTGGACGAGGCCGAAGCGCTGAAACTCTATACCCGGGCCGCCGAAGGACGGTTGCCGATGGCACTGGCCAAACTCGGCGATTACTGTTTTTTCGGTCGCGGCATGGAGCAGAATGTGCCCAAGGCGGTCGAGTACTACCAGGCGGCGGCCGAAGCCCGCAACGGGTACGGGTTGTATCGGCTGGGACGTCTCTACGAGGACGGCATCGGCGTCGAACGCAGTTCGGAAAAAGCGTTCAATTATTTTCAGCGCGCCGCCGACGACGGCGAACCGGCGGCCCAGCTCAAGCTCGGCCAACTTTATCGCGACGGCGTCGGGGTGGTTGCCGACCCCGGGGCGGCGGCTTACTGGTTCCGCCGGGCGATGGATCGGGGCAACGTCGCGGCAATGCGCGAGTATGCGCTCTGTCTGCTCGGCGGCAAGGGGGTGGCGCGCAATGCCATCACCGGCCTTGAACTGCTCCGGCGGGCCGCCGAGGCCGGCGACCCGGAAGCGCGCAAATTGCTCGGCAAATGATCCTCCGGAATGGTGGAGTGAAGGATTGAGAAGATGGATAAAATGGTCGATTGGGTAAAGCGGCATCCCGGAGCCGGACTCGTGGTGGTGCTGATCCTGACCGCGGTTCTGTTCCTTCCGGCGCTCGACTACGGTTTCATTACCATGATCGATGACGGGGAATATGTCGTCTACAATGCGCTGCTGGACTGGAGCTGGGGGAATCTGGGCCGGATTTTCAGCCGGACCTTCATTGGCTTGTATTCGCCGCTGCCGGTCGCCACTTATATGATCGACTACCGGCTGGGCGAGCTCGATCCATGGTCCTATCATGCTCAGAATCTCGCCTGGCATCTGCTCGGGACGGGGTTGGTTTTTGTGGTCATGCGTCAGCTCAAAATGCGGCTGTTCTGGGCGCTTTTTTTCTGCTGCTGCTACGCCATCCATCCGCAGCGCGTCGAATCGGTGGTCTGGGTTTCCGAACGCAAGGATATGCTGCTCGCCGCCTTTTTCTGGGGTGCGACAGCCTGCCATCTGGCCGGCGGCCGGGGCGGGCGCATCGGCTCGGCGGCGCTGACGGTGGCGGCGGCGCTCTGCAAGCCGCCGGCGATTTTCATTCCGGTCATCTGCTACTTGCTCGATGTCATCCGTTTCCGCCGCTGGCGGCGGACCCGGAAAGAGATGCTGGCGCTGGCCTGGCCGGCGGCGGCGGCGCTGATCTATCTGATCGCCTACCGTTCGCTTTTCGGTGGCGCGGCCCAGCAGTTGATCCGGGATTGCAACTTCCGGCTCGGATTTTACAACATGCTGCGCTATCCGGGCAAAATGCTGATTCCGCTTGAGCTTTCGCCGCTCTATCCGGATACGGTTTTCACGGCCGGATTGATCGGGGGAATCGCGGCGGGTTTCGGGGCGCTGGCGGCGCTCTGCTGGCTGTTCTGGCGTCGGCACCGGAAGCTGGCGCTGGATTTGGTGCTGCCGGCCGGAATCGGGTTTTATCTGCTGCTGGGGCCGACGCTCGGTTTTCTCATGTTCAGCAACGCCGAGTTCGCCGACCGTTATTCGCTGCTGCCGACGGTGATGCTCTATATCGCCGCCGGTCTGCTGCTCGGACGCTGCCGGCTCCGGCATTACCGCAAGCTGGTGCTGGCGGCGGCGCTTTTTTATCTGATCGGGCTGGGCGCGATGTGCCGGTTCTATCTGCCGGTCTGGAGCAATGACGTGATGTTTTTCCGCTGGGCCATCGAGACGCCGAATCCTTCGCCGAACACGCTCTACCGGATTGCCAACTATCTCTATACGGCCAATGATTTCGAATCGTATCTGACCGTGCTCAATCATCCCCATATCCGGCACGAACGCCGGAGTCGTTTCCTGGTGCGCTTCTCCGAGGCGATGATCGCCTACCGGCGCGACGGTTCCACCGCAATCCTGCTCGAATTCGATCGGCCGAAAGTTCGTGACGACCTCAAAAATTTGAACTATCGCGCCGGCGTCGAACTTTATGTCACGCTCGCCGAAGCGGCTTTGCGGAACCGCGACCGGGCCGGCGCGATCCGTTGCTACAGCGAACTTGCGGATTTGTACCGGGATGATAAATTCATCTCCGCTTTTTATCGCGGCATGATCGCACGGCTCCGCGGCGATCTGCCGGCGGCGATTGCGGCCTGGGAAGCGGCGTTGCACTGGAGTCCCGAGGATGAGGCGACCCGGCGCAATCTGGAACAGGCCCGTTCCATGCAAAAACGCTGAATGAACCCCGTCCGGGAAGGCGCCGGACATCTCCAATGGCATCTGTTGCGAGCTGAAACGATGACTTTGGGAGCCCGGAAATTACGGGTTCCGTTCATAATTGCGGTTTCTTTTATCGATTTCACTATTTTTTGAGCTTGCAAATTGTTTTTTCAATGGTAAGTTAACCCAAATCAGGGAATATCGTGTCCGGATGACGGTTGTTTCCGCCCGGCGGGATTGCGTCTTGAAGCGGGCGGAATGCGGCTATGGATATGACGACAATTGTAAGCGTGCCGGCGGCTGTCGCAGTGACCGCTGCGCTGTGGTTTCTGCATGCCGGACTGCTTCGGATGCGCCTGACCCGCGCTCACCGCGACGCCGCCCGCAACCTTGAAACCACCCAAGTTCTCTTCGAACAGGCTGCCGCCATCGGCAAAGTCTATTACTTCGTGCTTGATCTCGCCAGCGACACCGTCGAGGCCAATACTTACCCCGGGATTCCGCGGATGCTGCCGACCGACGCCGCCGGCCGGATGATCGATCCGGTCAAATGGGTGGTCGCCGAGGACGTCGAACTTTTCAAAGCCGAAATCGGGCGGATCCGGAGCGGGGAGGCGGAACGGATCAGTTTCGCTTACCGTGTCGGAGGTGACGGCATGATCCGCGACTGCGTGCTGTCGGCGATGCGCCTCGCCCCGGACCGCGGTTGCGTCCGGGTCGCCGGGGTGATCCGGGACATCACCGAGAGCGAACGCAATCTCGAACGGCTCAAGGATTCGGACAACATGTTCCGGACGCTGCTTGAGCGCATGGCCATTCCGGTGGTGGTCAAGGATGTCGACAATGACTTCCGCTACCTGATCGCCAACCCGGCGTTCTGTGATTTCTACGGTGCGCCGCGCGAATCGATTCTGGGACGCAATGACTTCGAATTGGTCTCCGACCCGGCGTTGGCCAAGCAGTTTTATCAGGACGATCTGGCCGCGCTCGCGAGCGACGAAATGTGCGTCAATGAACGGCCCTACATCGCGCCATCCGGCGGTTCGCGCCACGTGCTCAACACCCGCGGCAAAGTCTGCCTCAGCAACGGAAGACGGCTGCTGATCGTCTTCGGCATCGACATCACCGAGCTCAAAAAGGCCCGTCTGGAGCGCGAGGAACGCCAGGCGATGCTGCAGGCGGTGCTCGACAACATTCCGGTTTCGGTGATGGTCAAGGACGTCAGCGACGATTTCCGTTATCTCTTGTGGAACAAGTTTCAGGAGCAGCAGTCCGGCATTCCGGCCGCCGAGGCGATCGGCAAAAACGATTTTGAAGTCCGTTTTTACAACCGCCACGGCGACAGTTTCCGCCGCACCGACCAGGAGGCGGCGCTCAACGGTGCGGTCCGCTACGAGGAGCGGCTGCAGACGCTGGACGGCCGCATGGTATCCTTCCAGACCGTCAAAAAGGCCTTCAACACCCCGTCCGGCAAGCAGTTGATGCTTTCGCTCGCGACCGACATCACCCGCCAGAAGGAGTTCATCGAAGAGCTCAATTCCTACGTCCGCTACGAGAAAATCACCAATCACTGCCTCGGTAACGTCATCCTCGAACAAAATTACGAGCTCAACGTCCGGAACCTGCTCGAAAAGGTCGGCGTCGCGCTCGGCGCGGTGCGCGCACTGGTGGTTCATTACGAGGGTGATGCCGAAATCCGGGTCGAGTCCCTTTTTGAATGGGCGGCGGAGGGCGTCGAAAAGGTCCCCGGCGGGCTCCATGCGGTCAAGGCCGGGGAGGTCCGGATCTGGGATGAAACGCTGCGGCGCGATCGCGATATTATTCTGCCCGATATCGAAGCGCTGTCCGGGGAGTGGGATGCCGCCAAGGTGATCTGGCGCCGCCGCCAGGTCAAGGCGGTGCTTTCGAGCGCAATTCACATCCACGATCAATTGTGGGGCGCGGTGGTGGTCGAATTCGCCGAAACCAAAGGCCGCGAATTCGGCTCCGACATCCGGCTGCTCCACAATGCGGTGCGGATTTTTTCGATTGTCCGCGAGCGCGAGCGCCGCCGCGAGCTGGTCGCCGAAACCCGGATGCGGCAGCAGCAGATTTTCGAAAACGTGCTGCTGCCGATGGTGCTGCTCGATCTTCAGGGCCGCATTGTGCTGGCCAATTCGGCGATCGGCAAAATCTGGCACATCGGCGTCGATGACGCGATCGGCCGCCCCTGCCGCGAGGCGCTCGGCCTGGACGAGTCGCCGCTGGCGGCGAATCTGCTGGCGGAGGTGATTGCCGACCTCAAACCGCACTCGGTGGAGTTGCGCGCGGGCGACCGCTTCCTGGTGGCCACCGCCCAGCCGATCGTCGACAGCTCCGGGAACCTCGTCAATGTGCTGCTGCTCTTTGTCGACGTGACCGAGTCCAATGCCGACAAGCAGCACCTGATCGCCGCGATGGAGGCCGCCCAGGTGGCCAACCGCGCCAAGAGCATCTTCCTCGCCACCATGAGTCATGAAATCCGGACCCCGCTCAACGCGGTGATCGGCTTCAGCGAACTCCTCAAAAACGAAGCGCTGCCGGTGGAACAGCGCCGCGAATACGTCGAGTCGATCCATCATGCGGGGAGTTCATTGCTGCAGTTGATCAACGACATTCTCGATCTGTCGCGCCTGGAGGCCGAACAGCTCGAACTCGCGCCGCAGATGGGGCGGCTCGCGGCGCTGTGCGACGAAATCAGTTCGATTTTCCGGATCGGCGCCAAGCGCAAGCGCCTCGGTTTCTCGCTCGACTGTCCGGAGCGGATGCCGAATCTCTTCCTCGATATGCCGCGTCTGCGCCAGGTGCTGTTCAACATCGTCGGCAATGCGATCAAATTCACCGACCGGGGCTCGGTCACGGTCAGGGTCTTTTTCACGCCGCGCAATCACCGCACCGGGCGGCTGCGGATCGATGTGGCCGATACCGGCGTCGGCATTGCCGAAGAGTTCAAAGCGCGGATTTTCGACCCCTTTGTCCAGCAGACCGACGGCCGCGGCCGGCGGTTGCAGGACGGCTCCGGGCTGGGGTTGTCGATTTCCAAGCGGCTGATCGAGCGGATGAATGGATCGCTTTCGTTTGTCAGCACCGCGGGCGAGGGCAGTTGCTTTACCATCGAGCTCGGCGAGGTGGTGTACGAAGAGGAACGGACGCTGCCTGAGCCGGAACCGGCGCCGTCCGATTTCCATTCCGAGCGGGTGCTGAAGATTCTCTTGGTCGACGATATGGTGCTGAATCTCAAGGTGCTGGCGCTGATGCTGAAGAGCCTCAATTGCGAATGCGCGCTCGCCAACTCCGGCGAACAGGCGCTCGCGCTGCTGGAGCAACAGCCTTTTGACCTGATCCTGACCGACTTGTGGATGCCGGAGATGGACGGCGAGCAATTGACCCGGGAAATCCGCCGCCGCTACGGCGACAGCAAATACCGGATCATCGCAGTGACGGCCGATACCGAAGCCCATAACAACTTCGAAACCAAAATCTTCGATCGGGTGCTGCTGAAGCCGGTCTCCAAAGAGAAACTGCGTCCGCTGCTCACCGAAACCGCCACCGGGCTCAAGGGCGAACCCGCGGCGGGAGCTGAACCGGGTACGATTACGATTTAAGTCCGGACAGCAGCGCGCCGGCGATTTCGAATTTGCGGCCGCTGAAGGGCAAAATGAGGTAGAGATGGTCGCCCCCGGCGAGAATTTCCCGCGCCAGCGAGGTCGCCATCGCCAGCGAAGTCGCTTCGGGTTCGGTGCTGGTTTCCAGCGCTTCGATGGTTTCGTCGTCGATGCGGACGCCGGGGATCAGGCCGTTGCGAAGGTTCCGCGCCTGTTTGACCCCGGTCAGGGGCAGCACCCCGGCGAAAAGTTTCAACTCCTTCGGCACCAGCTGCCGCAGCTCGGATAATTGCCGCAGCGAAAAAATCGGCTGGGTGAAGACCCATTCCGCTCCCGCTTCGGCCTTGCGCTCAAGCCACTGCCGCGACGCCGCCGGATTGTTGCCGGGAGCAAAGGCGCAGGCGCGGACGAACGGCATCGCCTCCGGCAACTGCTGGTCGTTGAGCATCTCCCCCCGTCCCAGTCGTTCCAACAACCGCAGCAGATCGGCCGAGTTGGCGAGGTCGCCGACCCGGCTTGAGAGCCGTCCGAAGGGGCCCAGCATCGGCGAGTCGCCGCTGATCGCCAGCACCGCCTCGACGCCGAGCGCGCGCGCGCCGAAGAGGTCGGCGTAGACTTTGCACAAATTGCGGTTGCCGCAGGACATGTGGAGCATCACCGGGTTGTCGAAGCGCTGCTTGAGCAGCGCTGCCGCCGCCATCGGGTCGCAGCCGGGGTTGCCGGTCGGACAGTCGGGGATGGTGAAGAGCATCCGGTGCTGTCGGCGAAGCGTTTCGACTTCGGCGAAAATTTTGCGGTAATCTCCCCCCGCCGGGAAGCGGAGTTCAAGGGCGATCCGGGGCGGGTCGTCGCGCAGCGGATTGGGCGGCACCACCGGCGCGGCGACCGCCGCCGGAGGCGCAGTGCGGACGCTCCGGCGGTAGGTTTTCACCTCGAGGCCGCGACAGCGTTCGGCGAGCAGCCGCATCTGGGCGGGCTCCATCCCGCAGCAGCCGGAGATCACCGAAACGCCGAGATCGACCCATTTGCCCGCTTCGGTCTGGAGCACCGCGTCGGGGAGGTTGTAGTGGATCACGCCGCGGGTCAGCTCCGGTGTCCCGGCGTTGGGGGCGACGTAGAATTTCGCCCCCTCGAAGTTCTCCGCGAAAAGCTGGAGCAAGGCGGTGATTTGAAACGGCGCACCGCAGTTGCAGCCGACCGCGGTCGCCCCCGCTTCGAGCGCATTCTCCAGCAGCCGCAGCGCGGTATTGTGGCTGTGGCGCGGGAAAAAGCGGTTGGCGTTGACCGAAAATATGAACGGAAGCCCGGTTTTGCGGACCGCCGCCACCGCCGCCGCCGCTTCGCGTCCGGCGGAGAAGGTTTCAAGGAGAAAACCGCTGATTTTGCCGGTCTTGGCGAGCAACTCCGCCTCTTCGGCGTAGATCGCTTCGAGTTCACCGTGCTCCGCCGCGCCGCGCAAGTCGGCGGGACCGAGCGATGCCAGCACCGGCACCTTCATCGCCGCCGCCGCTTCGACCGCCCCCAAGTTGATCGCCTCAAAGCGGTCTTCGAGGCCGGCCTGTTCCAGCGCGTGGCGATTGGCGGCAAAGGTGTTGGTGGTGATGAAGTCGGCTCCGGCCGCGAGGTATTGGCGGTAGAGCTCCTGGAGCGTTTCCCGCCCCGCCGGGGTCGGATTGAGGGTCTCGACGCAGGCGGCGCAATGCGACAGCATGGTCCCGAGCGGCCCGGGACCGAGCAGGATCTGCGTGCCGGTTTGAAACGGCTTTATGGAATTCAGATTTTCCATCCGTCAAAAGCTCCTTCGTGGTAGAGCGAGACGAAGTCGAGCGCGTAGAAGTCTTCGCCCGAGACCACTTTGTACGCCGCCGCCACCGCCGGGTCGGCGGGGTCGAGTTTGAACGCCATCTCGGGGGTGGTGCTGACCGGGTCGATCAGCGCCCCGTTGCAGCCCGCCTCGATCGCGCGGCGGAGGAACGCCAGATTGATCAGCCGCCGCAGCGGCAGGCCAAAGGAGGCGTTGCTGAGGCCCGGCGCGAAGCGGACATCTTCGCCGAAAACGGCGCGGCATTCCTTGACCAGTTCAAAAAAATGTTCGCCGCCGACCGGTTCGACCGAGAGCGGGAAGACCAGGGGATCGAGCAGGATGTCGCTCCCGGCAATGCCGCGGTCGACGAGTTCGCCCCACAGTTCCTTGAGGTTGGCAAGCCGGGTCGCCACCTCGGTCTCCATCGCTTCGCGGCCGCTTGCCGAAGCGATCACCCGGCAGTGGTGGTTGGCGGCGAAGTCGAAGAGTTCGGGCTTTTTGAGGCTGAGCGAGTTGATCAGGATCGGCGTGCCGGACGGAAAGGCGCATTCGATCCCGCAGCACAAGGTCTCGGGCGACGAGGAGTCGATGCTGAGCGGCACTTTTTCGCCCGCGGCGAGGGTGGCCTCGACCAGGATTTCCATCGCCTTTTCCTGTTCGGCGGGTGAACTCGAGTATTCATCGACGTTGAGGTCGAGATAGGCCGCTCCGGCCGCCAGCTGGCGGCGCGCGGCGCTGCGGATGAAGTCGGCTCCCGCCGGATTGCCGGAGCGGATGAGGAAGATCGCCAGCGCCACCTGCTTGAGCTGGCCCTGCTTCGCCGCCGGGGAGAATTCGAGGAATTCCGGGGTCACCGGCAGCACCTTTGCGGCGCCGGTTTCGTCGGTGTAGTGGAACTGGTTGTCGCGGACATGCTTGCCGTCGAGTCGGACCAGGCGGCTGCAGTGGAGGTTTTCTCCGATCATTTCAAAGTTCATAGCGTGGTCTCCTTGGTAATGGTCCGGCCGGTTCGGACGGACGGACGGCGGGAAGGCTCCCGCGGTTCGCCGGGAGTGGTCCCGGATTGATTCGTTTTGAGCACCAGCCGGTGCTTGGCCCGGTAGATGAAATAGCCCGAGCGGTCGGCGCTGGCGGTGAGTTCGGCGGGAAAACCGTCCCGGGTCAATTCGGCGCGCACCACTTCGGGGTGAGCGGCCGCATTGACGATCCACTCCCGCACTTCGGGGGTGGCCGCGGTGTAGAAATAGACGCCGGCGGCCATTCCCGGACCGCGCTTCGGCACCGTGAATTTTCCCAGCGCGACTTCGATCACGCCGCGCAGATAGTCGTAGCCGGTCGAGAGTTCGACCAGGTCCGAGCCGATGAAGTCGCCGCCCATCCGGGCCCCGACTTCGGTGACATAAATTTTGCGGTCGCGGGTGATCAGGAGTTCGGCGTGCGAAGCGCCGCAACGGATTTCCAGTGCCGCCAGCGCCAGGCGGGCCTGCCGCACCGCCTCCGTCAGCACCGCGCGCGGCAGCTGCGACGGCTGGTGGTGGGCGAGTTCGACGTAATGCGGCGCGCCGCTGGTGGTCTTGTCGGTCACCGCGAGCGCGTGGTAATCGCCGCCCAAGGAAATTCCCTCGATGCTGATTTCGATGCCGTCGATGAACTCCTCGACGATCGCCTGGCGACAGAGCGACGCCTCGAGCGCGGCGGGGAGGGCGGCGCGCAATTCCGCTTCATCCGCCACCCGGGTCACCCCGAGGCTCCCGGAGCGGTCGCAGGGTTTGACGATCAGGGGATAGCGCAAGGCGGCGGTCGTACCGGCGATGTCGTCGTCGCTTCGCAGCAGCGCGTAGCGCGGGCAATTGACTCCGCCCGCCGCGAGCGCCTCGCGCATCGCAAATTTGTGGGTGCTCAAATGCGCCGAACGGCAAGTGTTGGCGCTGAGCTTCAAAGCTTCGGCGACGAAGCTCACGGTGGGGACCGCGATGTCGCTTGCGATACTGACGACGCCGTCGATGTCCTCCCGGCGGCAGACTTCGAGGATGCCCTCCTTGTCGAGGGTCGAGATCGGGTAAAATCGGTCCGCCGCCGCCGCCGCCACCGCGCCCTCGGGCCAGGCGAAGACCAGCGTTTCAAGGTTCATCGCGCGCGCCTTTTCGACCAGCGGCAGCTGCAGATAGGAGGCGCCGATGACCGCCAGCTTTTTCCTGGCCGCCTTCATTGCCGCACCTCCCGCAAATGTGATTGACAGCCGGTCAAAGACGCACCTCAGAAATTCTCGCCGGCACGGAAGCAGGCGGTTTGGTGTTCGCCGTCGCCTTCAAGCTGCGGCAGTTCGTGTTTGCAGCGCTCGACCGCCAGCGGGCAGCGGGGGTGAAAGGGGCATCCGGAGGGCGGCGACAGCGGCGACGGTACGTCGCCCTCGAGGACGATGCGGTGGTGTCCGGCGGGCCGCTCCAGCATCGGCACCGCCGACAGCAGCGAACGCGTATAGGGATGGCGCGGCGCCCCGCAGAGTTCGCGCGCCGGGCCGGATTCGACCACGTGGCCGAGGTACATCACCAGAATTCTCGAACTGATATGCTCGACCACCGCGAGGTCGTGGGCGATGAAGAGAAACGCGGTTTCGGTTTGATCGCGGAGCTCGTCGAGGAGGTTGATGATCTGGGCCTGGACGCTGACGTCGAGCGCCGAAACCGGTTCGTCGGCGACGATCAGTTCGGGCTCGGTGGCCAATGCGCGGGCGATGCCGATGCGCTGGCGCTGGCCGCCGCTGAACTGGTGGGGGTAGCGCTCAAGCTGGCTGGGGTCGAGCCCGACCAGCGTCAGGAGTTCGCCGGCCCGCGCCCGCCGTCCGGCGGCGTCGAGTTTGGTATGGAGCCGCAGCACTTCGTCGAGCGCGGCGAGGGTGGTCAAGCGCGGATTGAGCGAGCCGTAGGGGTCCTGGAAGATCATCTGGAATTCTTTGCGCTTGCGGCGCAAAGTTTCGCCGGAGA
>CAZRFG010000074.1:0-12384 GCA_964599205.1 uncultured Victivallaceae bacterium | reverse complement strand
AACATCCGGATTTCCGCGTCGGAGCAATGCTGCAATTCTTCGCAGGGAAAGAGGAGTTTCGGACGCAGGAGCCCGAAACACCCCGGCGAAGCGAGGACGCCACTTCCGTCGAGCAAACGCGCCCTCCCCCGATACCGGGCAAGTTCGCGCGCTTTGGCGGCCAGCCGGAGCAAGCGTTCATCCCCGATCGCCGGACAGCGCCGGGTTTTCAATTCCCAGCGCAGCACCAGCGCCAACCGGCGAGCGAAAATCAACAGCGCCACCGCGAGATACACCCCGCCCGCCAGCGCCGCCCAGTTCCACGACTGCCGTACCGCCGGGAGCGTTGTCTCTGGAAGTTCAACCGGAGCCGCCGCGACCGGCGCGGGTGTCACCGCGTCCACCGGGATGCTCTGCGTCACCGCCGGCGGCAGCGCGACCGGAGTCGGCAGCGGCAATTCACGTTTGAAAAGCGACAGCGGAATCAGCAGTGCGAGCACAAAGCCGGTGTAAATCCAGCGCTGCTGCCGCAGCGACAACCGCGCCCCGCAGAGGGCGAGACCGGCGGAAGCGAGCAACACCAGCACCAGGCCCTTGGCCAGCGAATGGAGCATCAGATAGACAATTTCACTCATTCCCGGCCTCCAGTTCATCGAGGGTTTTGCGCAATTCGGCGATGTCCTCCGGCGACAGCGCCTGGCGGCGGGCGAAAAGGGCGAAGACCGAAGCCGGATTGCCGTCAAAAAGACGCGCGACAAAATCATTCGCCGCCTCCAGCCGATATTCGTCGCGGCCGACCAGCGGACGGTAGGCATAGGAGCGGCGGGAGCCCTCGCGGGCCACCGCGCCCTTGCGCACCAGCCGCTCGAGCATGGTGCCGATGGTGTTCTTGTCCCAGTCGTTGCGGGCCCGGACTCCGGCGACGATCGCGGTGATCGGCTGCGGCGACTCGTCCCACAGCACTTTCATCACTTCCAGCTCCCCCGGTGAAATTGAAATGGCCATGATCAGAATCCTTTCCGGTTTCTTTTTTAATATAAACTACAGTTGTCTAATAAAAATACAAGCGACTTTTAAACTACATTTGTAATTTTTCTTGATTTTTTTCACCGGAGCAAAAAAAACGCCCGCCGTCCCGCGCAAGCGCGGGGGGCGGGCGGGTAAACCGACCGGATGGGTCGGGGAAGCTTACTTCGCCGGCAGCCGGCAGCTGTAGAGGCGCGAACCGCTGGCGAAATAGATCCGGCCGTCGAGGCAATCGCCGCCGGTATGGATTTCGACCGGGGAGGCGGCGATTTCGAGCAACTCGCCCTTGACCGGATCGACTTTGGCGATATTGCGGTGAAAGAGGACGTAGATATCGTCGCCGTTGCGAACGAACATCCGCGGGCCCTGCTGCCAGGCGGCTTCGCCGAAGCGGCCGGAGCTCCAGCGCTTTTCGACCTTGCCGGAAGCGGGGTCAAAGAGGAAGAACTCCTTTTTGTCGGCGATCCCGAGAATTTTGCCGTCGGGCGTCAGGGTGAGGTCGTGAATGGTCGTCGCGCCGGGCGCCACCGCGTCGAAAACCCGGGTGATTTTGCGGGTCGCAAGATCGAACTCAAAGAACTTCGCCTCGCGTTCCTTGACTTCGCCGCCGGTCCCCGCCTCCACCGTGGTGCCGCCGAAAATCCGGCCGTCGGGCAGCGGCGCGAGCGCGTAAACGCTGTGGTTGACGATGAGGTCGCGGTTCGGAATCACCGTGAATTCGCCGTTCTCGCGGTTATAGAGCGCCAGACCGCCGCCGGTGTGGCCGTACTCCGGGGTGCCGCCCATCAGGAGGTACTTGCCGTCGGCAGTGATCTTGAGCACGTGCGGCCGGATCAGCGGCGCACCGGCATGGCTGAGGTAGCGCGGATTGGTCTTGGCGTCGGTGACAAAGCGGGGAATGCCGGCGAAGGGCTTGTCGAGATCCCAGTCGACGAGGTAGCCGCCGTTGTAAGCGCCGACGAAGAGGTGATTCCGCCACGGCAGCAGCGTATTCCACTGCACTGCGCCGTTGCGGTTGATCATGGTGTCCTTGGCCGGGTCGTAGACGAAGTTGCGCATCGGGAACGAGGTGCCGCCGGTGATAAGCCCGTTGGAGGTGGCGGCGAGGCTGGATACGTGGGCGCCTTCGCTCGGATACTCCATCGCGAACGACTTTTTGCCGCCGTCGGGGGCGATCACCCGGGCGAGTTTCTCGACCGGATCGAAGCGGTCGATTTTCCAGCCGTCGCGGAAGCGGTAGTTGACGAAATTCTGCGAGCCGGTGGTGATGTCCTTGAGCTCGATTTGCGGCACGCCGTCGAGCGCGGTCGCCTTGCCCTGATAAAAGCAGTACCACTTCGGGGCCGGTTTGAGTCCGGTCGCCTTGGTGAAGCCGTCGGCGAGGTCGCGCTGATTGTAATAGGGCGCGACCGTCCCGTACACTTTGCCGTCGGTCGCCCGGAAGACCACGCCGCAGGCCCCTTCGGGACGCTCGGATTCCTTCAGGAATTCAACCTTTTCGCCGGTCGCCGGGTTGAAGGCGGCGAGCTGGGCGCGGGTGATGCCGACGCCGTAATAGAGCCAGCCGCTGTCGTCGGCGGCAAGGGTGCGGTGGTACTGCGCCCAGTTCTCCTTGCGGAGCGAGCCGAAATCCTTGAAAAAGCCGGTTTCTGGATTGCGGCCGATGATCGCGCTGTCGGGATAGGTCACGGTCCACACCGTGCCGCGGTCGTCCTCGGTCATCGCCATCCCCATGCCGGTGCCGGTGGGGAAAACCTTGAACTCTTTTTTGACCGGGTCGAATTCGGTCAGGTGGCTGCTGTGGTGGCAGTAAAAGCGGTTGCGGCTGCTGTAGAGCGACGAGAAAATGCCGTGGAAGCCGCTGGGCTCAAACGGCAGCCGGAAAAACTCCTGCCGTCCGCTCGCCGGTTCGAGCATGTAAACCCCGTAACAGCCGCGGAAGTCGGTGAGCTGGCAGAGCAGCACGTCGCGCCCCTCGGCGTTGGTGGCGGTGGTCACCCCTTTGTTGCAGCTGACCGGGGTGCAGATGCCGTGGTCGGTGAAGCCGTTGCCGAGGTCGGTCGCCCCCGGGAGCGGCGCGCCGGCCAGCAGTGCGGCGGCGGCGAGCGTCAATATCATTTTCATCCTCGAACCTTTCCTGATTCTGGTCGTTCAATTCAAAAGTCGGAGCGGCGGCAGCGCTTCAACGGCTGCCGCCGCGGAAATTCAGCTCAGAGCGCGTCGGTGGGGTCGGCCAGCCAGCGCTTCTGGTTGGCGACGTCGCACTGCGATTTGCGTACGGTCATCCGGTGCTGGGAGGCGACGTGGCCGTCGAAGTACAGGAAGCTGCCGGTGTTGTTGTCGCCGATATGATTGGTGAACAAACGGTTGGCGATGCCGCTGTTGGAATCGTCGGCGGCCCGCAGATGGTACTGGCGGTTCATCGCGGCGGAGCTGTCGCCGTTGGCGTTGCAGAAGCCAGTGGAGTAGACCGAGCCGGTGGTGTTGTTGGGCGCGGCGTCAGCGACCAGAATGCCGACTGAATTCTGGACGATCCGGTTTGCCTTGAGATAGTTGTTGCCATTCTGAACCGGGGTGCCGAGCCCGCCGGGGTTGTTCTGGGCGTAGATGCGCAAATAGGTCCAGTTGACGTCGGTGATGTAGCCTTTGGCCCCCTGAAAAGCCTGGGCGGTGGGCACCGCGCTCGGACAGGCGAAGGGATTGGCTTCGCCGCGCACCACGGTCAGGGCGCTCAGCATATCGGTGCCTTTGTAAGCCTTGTAGAGCACGATCGGCCAGCAGCCGGAGCTGGCGAGGGCGGGAATTTTGGTGATCGGGTAGTAGCCGTCGTAGTTATCCACGTAAAAGGTGTGCATCAGACTGATCGTTTTGAGGTTGTTGACACACTGGATGGCGCGGGCTTTTTCACGCGATTTGTTGAGCGCGGGCAGCAGCATCGAGGCGAGGATTGCGATGATCGCGATCACCACCAAAAGTTCGATCAGGGTGAAAAATTTCGATTTCATATGGTTTCTCCTGGGTTAGGTTTGGATTTCGGGTTCAATCAGTTTGCCGGGACTGTAGATCCGGCGGGCCGGACGGCGCGGATTTTTCATCCGCTCGATCGCTTCGGCGAAGGCGATGCGGCCGATTTCACGCCAGTCGGCGGCGATGGTCGGGAAGCGTTCGAATCCGGGCACCAGCAGGCTTTTGCCGTCGATGCCGAGCACCGCGCACGTTTCGGTGAGTTCGGTTCCGGTTTCGCGCCGGAGGAACTCGGCGTAGTGCTGCAACTGGTGGTCGGAGGTGAACAAATACCCCTCATCCGGCCGGAAGTCGCGGAATTCGAGGTGGTTGTAGTCCGCCACCACAAAGTCGCCGTTTTCACCGCCCGCCTCGCGCCAGAAAAGTTCAAAAAGGCGGCCGCGCTGGCGGTACACCGCGTGGGGATCGGTCAGCACCGAAACGCGTTTGACCCGGCGGTTGCGGAAAAAATCGGTGGCGATCCGGGCGGTCTGCCAGGGGTCGATGTCGACGATCGACATCTGCCCGAGGTAATCGTCGGCCTGGAAAAGGCCCACCGCGGGAGCCGAAAAGGGCAAAGTATGCTCTTCCTCGTCAAGCTCGGTCATCACGATCACCACCCGACACTGCTCGAGGATCGGAAAGAGCGAGTCGAACGACCCCGACGCCGAAACCAGCGGATAGTTGTGCTCGATCGCCCCTCGCTGGATTTCGGAAAGCGCCTGATAGACCAGCCCCGGATTGGGGCGGTGGCCGGTGCTGGCGAGGATGCCGACGCAGCGGACGTTGTCGACCGGCGGCGGACAGGGGTTGCGGCTGACCGAAACTCCGCTTTTGGGGTGTTTTTCGAGAAGTCCGATTTCGCAAAGATAGGAGATGCCGTTGAGCGCCGAGCCGTAACTCAAATTGAATTTGCGCATCAGCGAGCGCACCGACGGAATCCTGCCGCCGGGGGCATAGGTTCCGGCCAGTACCCTGACGCTGAGAAAATCGATCATTTCCGAAGCAACTGCCGGTTTGTTCATCTTGAGCCTCCTCGCGCCGCAACCGCGGCCACTTGTCATTCTGATCACTATTATAACGATAATTACCAAAATCTGCAACATAAGCAGCTAAAAAACAACATCTTATCTGATCAGACTGATCAATCTGAGCGACAAAAAGATTCCGGTCGCGTTACTAGATCGGATCAGCTGGTGAACCATGCGCCCCCGGACGACAAGGCGTTAAATGTCCGGGCCTCTGACGATAAAACAGAGGAGGATTTCAAAAACGATTCCGAGCGCCAGCGTAACGATCGCCGCCAGGCGCCGGGACATGGCCGGAAAAAGAAATTGCAGACAGGCCCGCAGGAACATCAACACGCCCCAGCCGTAACCGCAAAAAATCGGAATAAAAAAAGATGCCATCGGCGCGGGACCGTGGATCATCAGGACATATATGCTCGACACGCTCAGCGGATAAACCAGATCAAGCCAGTGAAAGGGTTGCACATTCCGCCGCTTGACGAGACAAAAGCCCCCGGCAAGCAGTCCGACCAAAGCCGCAGCCGGGAGAAAACTGAGAAGACAGGCAATATAGCCGAGGAAAAAGATAGCGCCGATCACGTTTTCCATCGCATCACCCCTCTTTTCCGGAAGGAAAAAGCCGGTGTGTTTCACCGCTGAAGTCCAGTTCCAGTTTGCAATATTCCGCCGGATCGATGAAGTTCCGGGCTTCGAGTTGTTTGCGGAAGAGACGAAAATGCTCCATATTTTCGTCAAGCACAAGGATCCTGCCGTCGGCCGCGCCGACGTTGAGCACCACGGTGTGCCCGACGAACTGCTCGAACTGAAAACCCGTGATCAAAGCGATTTCATCCCAGCGCATGGTTTCGCCGGACGCGCCCCAGACACCGCGGCGGCGCTCCACCGCGAAACCCTCCGCTGAAAAATGAATCCGATTGCGCCAGGCAAACCGGAGGAGAAGCTTGCGCCACCACGAAATGACCTTCCAAATTTCGGATCTCAAGCCGGGCTCCGCCGGATTCCGCCGGTAAGCTTTGGTCATGGAACAAAAAAATTGACCGGAGAACTCACGCATCGCCGTGCGGCGGGTCAATACCTCCGGCGAATCGTTGAGACGATCGTGGTCGGCACACGGATTGTTGAACCGGCCGAAACACCGGGGACACTTGACCACCCCGAAAAAAGAGTCGCAGGCGTAGACCTCGCCGCAGGCAGGGCACTCCCCGAAACCGCCGTCAAAGATTTTCAGCGCGACGCCATCCGCGGCGGCGAATTCGCGGCGAAAAAAATCGTCGTACGCTTCCACCAGTCGCGTTTCGCGGGGAGCGTCATTGTCGAGATTCTCATAAAAATAAGGTTCAAACCATTCTGGAAAGGCAAGCTCGCCGCTTCCGGCCGGGCCCGCCACCCAGAATCGCGATGGCCGGGGATCGACCACCTCATAGTCCCCGCCGTCGCAATATTTGAGAAAACCGTCGGCCAGCAGATAAGCCTGGCCGGCCGCGTTTGTCTTCAGGCCGAAAACCGGCAGCGGCACATCGCCGCGTCTGTCTTTGTCCCTCACCAGCATCGCCGCCTCCCCGGAGTATGTGATTGCGCCGAAAACAAAATAACCCCCCGGACGGCACGATGCAAATGAGCCGGAAAAATGTCGTCTTATTTCCGGCGGCGTTGGTCCCGGCGGGCGGTTGTGGGGTTTGGTGCAATTCGCGCTGACGCTTGAATCCGGCGAGACCGGGGCGGAAGCCGGAATTCGGCGGCGGGGATGCGACAGGAGCGATCCGTTTTTCGACGGGAATGCCGCGCGGCGGATCTCTGCTTCAGGACTCGCCGGTGATGTTTTTGCCGAAGGTTTCGGGGATGCGCCGGCCGAGGCGGCAGGCTCCGGCGGCGACCGCGAGCGAGACGACCGCGGGCAATCCCTCGGGCACGGCGGCGACCGCGAGCGACAGCAGCAGCACCGCCAGATACGAGGAGGCCGGATAAATCACCTTGTCGGCGGTGTGGACCGCGGCGGAGCCGCCGCAGAACTCCATCAGCATCCCCGCCAGGTTGCCGACCACCGCCACGCCGATATAGGCGGCGGCGTTGAGGAGACTCGCCGCCGCGCCGACATGCCGCGGCGGATTGAGTTCGCGGCAGAGCGCCATAAAAATCGGATTGAACCCCGCCGAAACCGCAAAGAGGAGCAGCATCACGATGTACCAGAGGCTGCCGCGGTATCCCAGCAGCACCGAAAGCGCCATCGCCGCCGCCGCCGCCACCGGCAAATAGCGCGCCACCCGGAAGAGCGGCAGCCGCCGGTTGCCGATATAGCGTCCGAGACCGCCGGTGACCACATTGGTGAGGGCCGACACGATCACCATCAGCGAGGTGCACGCCCCCGCCGCCGCCGGCGACGCGCCGCAGAAATCCTCGAGGAACTTCTTGCCCACCACGGTCAGCATCGCGTAATAGACGCCGAAGCCCCCGGCGATCACGCCGAGCAACCGCAGATTCAGCCGGTCGCGCAGAGTCGCGAAGATCGGCTCAAGCGAGAGTTTCCCGCCGGAGGGCTGTTCGCGGGGAACGTCCTGGTAACATTTCCAGTAAATCCCCAGCGACACCGCCAGCATCGCGCCGAGGATGCCGAACGTCCAGCGCCAGCCGATCGCCCCGGCGGCGATCCCGAGCGGCAGCGCCCCCGCCACCCCGCCGATGTAGCCGATCCCGACGATCCAGCCGAGTACGCCGGTGAAATTGTGGGGAAACAACCGGTCGGACTCCTTGACCAGACAGAGATAAATCGAGCCGCAGCCGACGCCGATCAGCGCCCGGCTGACATAGAGCCAGCCGAGGTTGGGACTGAAGGGAAAGAGCAAAGCGCCCGCCGCAAACAGAATCGAACCGCCCAGGATCACCCGGTTGCCGCCGTATTTATCCGCGAGGAGCCCGATCACCAGCTGGATCAGGGCGTAGGCGTACATAAAGATCGCCCCGGTCATCGCCACCGCGGAGGCGGACGCGGCAAAGCTCATCTGGAGTTCGTTGAAAATCGACCCCGGCACCGCTACCCGGTGGAGGTTGGCGAAAAAGTACAGCACCACCCCGACGCCGAGCAAACGCAGCTGCAACCGGCGGCCGGGAACCGATGCTGAATTTTGCAGACTCATGACTTTTTCTTTCCTGCTTCCGAAACTCGAATCACGCGACCGCTTCAAAGCTCCTCGCCGAGAGGCTTCCGGGCCAGCACCGAGGGCACCAGCCCGAGGGTGACCACCAGCAGCAGCACCATCACCGCCGAGACCAGCAAAATCGCGTCGTATTTGCACAACCCGAGCCCCAGCCATTGCCAGTGCCCGCTCAAGAAGTCGAGTTTCAACACCGCCGCAGTGGAGATCCCCGCCACCGCGGTGCCGAGATTGCCGGAAGCCACCAGCACCGAGGAAGCCAGCGAACTGTTCTTCTCCGGGGTGATCATGATGGTCTCGGCGGTCACCGCGATCGAGCTTGCGGCCAGCGCGAAGTTGAAGGCGAAATGGGTCAGGAACAGCATCGGCATCACAAAGGCCTCGCCGCCCGCCCCGCGCAGCACGAAAAGCAACAGAATCACCGCAAAGCTGACGTGACAGATGCAGAACACCAGCTTGGTGCCGATCCGGTCGACCAGGCGGCCGCCGGCGAAAAAGCCGATCACCGAGCCGCCGAGCCCGGCATTGGCCAGCCAGATCACGGTTTCGGCGGGGAGATTCAGCACTTCCTTTTCCAGCACCGCAAAAATGGTCGGGCAGTAGGCGGTGAAGATGCGGAGGAGAAACACATACGCGCCGAACGACGAGAAATCTCGCAGGTAAATGATGTCGACCAGCGCCCGCCAGAGCGATTCCCGCGGCGGTTCGGATCGCACCGTCTCCGGGATGCGGCGGTAAAAGAACGAGCGGCCGAGCATCAGCAACCCGACCGCGGCGATCACCCCCTGATAGACCCAGATCGAATTGCCGCGACCGAGCACCCAGGCCGCCGCCGCCGCCACCAGCATGCAGGAAATCTGCCAGGAAATCCGCAAGGTGCCGAAAAACCGTCCGCGGAGCGCCGTCGGCACCACTCCCCCAAGCAGCGCGAACCACGAAGACTGGTACATCGCAATCCCGAGCGAGAGGAGGACGATGCCGGCGATGATCAGGATTTCGGCGCCGCTCCCCGACACGAAGCCGGAGGAGGCGATGGTCAGCATCCCGGCGACGCAAAGCATGTTGCCCGAGCCGCCGATTTTCTTTTTGCCGACCCGTTCGGCGTAATAGGCGGCGGGAATGGTGCTGATGAGACAGATCGACGGCAGCGCGAGATAGGTCATCACCCGGCTCTGGCTGACGCCGAGCGCCAGGAGATAAAGCAGCATCACCCCGTTTTCAAAAAGCGAGGTGCCGAGCATGCCGAAGCATTGGGCGAAAACGGCATTGCGCATCGCCTTTTTGCTCTCGACCGGCGAAAGAGTTTCACTGGCATTCATGATCGGACGCACCTCTGCGGGCTGATTGCGGGCGGAATATTCGCTCCGCCCGGAAATTCCTCACTTGCCGAAGCCGAAATAGACCAGAAGCACGATCCCCAGCGCGATCCGGTACCAGCCGAAAAGCTTGAAGTCGCGCTTGCGAATATAATTCATGAAAAAGGCGATCACCCCCCACGCCACCAGAAAGGAGACCAGGAAACCGATCCCGGTGGCGATCCACTGCGGCCGGGTCAGCGCCGCGCCGTCCTTCATCAAACTGTAGGCCGAAGCCGCCATCATGGTCGGGATGGCGAGGAAAAACGAGTACTCGACCGCAACTGCGCGCGAGGTGCCGAGCATCATCCCGCCGAGGATCGTCGCCGCCGAGCGCGAAGTCCCGGGAATCATCGCGAGGCACTGGGCGCAGCCGATCATGAAGGCGCGGCCATAGGAGAGCGTCTCCATATCGGTCGCCACCACTTTGCATTTGCGCCGCTCGATCAGGATCAACGCGACCCCGCCGATCAGCAGCGCGACGGCCACGGTGGTTACGTTGAAGAGCGCGCGCTGGATCAGTTTCCCGAAAAGGCCGCCGATCACCAGCGAGGGCACCACCCCGACCGCAGCCTTGAGCCAGATGTTGAACATCCGCCGGAATTCGGCCTTGTCGCGAAGCGCCCCGAGCGGAAAGAGCTTGTCGCGGAAATAGATCAGCACCGAGAGGATCGCCCCCAGCTGGATCACGATCAGGAACATTTCCCGGAACGATTTGTCGAGATGGATGAAGGTGTCGACGATGATCATGTGCCCGGTGCTGCTGATCGGCAGGAATTCGGTGACTCCCTCGACAATCCCCAGAATGATGGCCTGAATATACATAAGCATGATGAAACCGGAGCGCTCCCTTTTGGTGGTAAAGTTTTTGCAATATCGCTTACTATACTTCACCGCGCCGCCGGTTGCAAGCGGGAAAACGCCGGACCGGCGTTTTCAAAAGAGCCGTAAAAATTGCAAAATGCAAATCACGGGATATGGTATTATTGCAATTTGCAACCACCGCCGGCCGGTTTTCCCGGAAAACCGAAGTGGCATCAAAATTGCTTTTGAATTATCCCGGAGAAATGGATCATGAATATTCTGATTATCGACGACGAAATCAACATCCGCAAAACCGTCAAAATGTACCTGAAATCGAACGGCCACGTCTGCTCCGCGGCGGGAAGCCCCGAGGAGGCGCTGCAATACAGCCGCCGCGACCGCTTCGACGTCGCCTTGCTCGATCTGCGGCTGGGCGCCAACAACGGGCTCGACCTGATTTCGGCGCTGCTGGCCGACAATCCCGAGCTCAAAATCGTGGTGATGACCGCCTACAGCTCGGTCGATACCGCGGTGAGCGCGATGAAGCTCGGCGCATTCGACTACATCGGCAAACCCTTCAATCCGGCCCAGATCGACGTGATCCTCGCCAAAGCGGAAAAAATCCGCAATCTCGAAAATCACCTCTCGACCCTCGACTCCGACCTTAAATCGCTCCATCCCGACAGCATTTTCAACTCCGCCAATCCGGCCATGCAACGCATCCTCGAAGTCGCCCGCCAGGTGGCGGAGACCGACGCGATCATCCTGCTGCGGGGCGAAAGCGGCACCGGCAAAACCGTGCTGGCCAAAGCGATCCACCGCTGGAGCCGACGCGTGGACGGGCCCTTCGGCGTGGTTTCGTGCCCGCTGCTTTCGCCGGAGCTGCTGGCGAGCGAACTCTTCGGCCACGTCCGGGGCGCCTTTACCGGCGCGGTCAAGGATCACCCCGGCCGGGTCGCCTCCTGCAACCACGGCACGCTGTTCCTCGACGAGATCGGCGATCTGCCGCTGTCGATCCAGCCCCGGCTGCTGCGTTTCATCCAGGATCAGGAGTATGAACCGGTCGGCTCCAGTCAAAGCTGCCGCGCCGACGTGCGGATCATCGCCGCGACCAACATCGACCTCGAAGAGGCGGTGCGGGAGAAACGCTTCCGCGAAGATCTCTTTTTCCGGCTCAATGTTTTCGAGCTCGAAATCCCGCCGCTTCGCGAGCGGCCCGAGGATATCGACCGGCTCGCCGCCGCCATGCTCGAGTTCTTCGCCCGCAGCAATCACAAAGCGATCGCCGGTTTCTCCGAAGCGGCGCGCCGGGCGCTCCGCGACTACCGCTGGCCCGGCAACCTCCGGGAACTCCGCAACGCCGTCGAACGCGGCGCGATCCTTGCGACCGGCAACACCATTGAACTTGGACACCTGCCGGATTCGCTCCGCAACACCTCCGGCGCGGCCTCCGGAGACGCGGCCGACACCCTCGAGGAAGTGGAAAAGCGGCACATCGCCCGGGTGATCGCCGAAACCGCCTCGTATCAGGAAGCGGCCGAAAGACTCGGCATCGACCAGACCACCTTGTGGCGCAAACGCAAACAGTATCAGCTCTGATGCAAAATCCATGGCCGGCCTTTGCAAAATGCAAGGAAATTCCGGCGGCCGCGGCTACCGCAAGCTCGAAACCTGACTTGGCACGCTTGATGCTTTATTGATGCTTTATTGACGACAGCAACGCAAAAAGGCAAAAAGAGTATGAACATCAAACAAAAATTTCTGGTCGCATTCGGCATTCTCCTGGTGCTGCTCGCCGTCGCCGGGGTGCTGATGCTCCGGCAGGTGGACCAACTGGGGCGGACCATCGACGAGATGCTGCGCGAAAACTATCAGAGCGTCATCATCTGCCAGCGGGTCAACGAAGCGATGGAACGGATCGACAGCGGACTGTTGTTGTCGCTCTCCGGTCAAAGCATCGATCCCGGCTTTTTCCCGGCGCAAACCGACATTATCCGGCGCGAATGGCAAAACGAGTTGCGCAACATCACCTTGCCGACC
>CAZRFG010000073.1:0-12417 GCA_964599205.1 uncultured Victivallaceae bacterium | reverse complement strand
TTCCTTAAAATTCCGGGGCTTTATAGTTCTTGACCCCGCCATATTCATTGAACCTGCGGAAGAAGAAGAAAAAGAGGACCATGGACAACAGACCGAGCCCGCTGGCCATAAAGAAGGTGTACTCATACATATGCCCGGTTCGATCCAGGACCCAGCCGAGGAGCGGGTTGAACCCAAGGTGCAATATCCCGCTGATCGTTCCGATGACAATTCCGAACTGTGCGAACTGACTGCGCGGATAGAGTCGGTTGGTCAGCGAGGAGTTGACCGTCAAGTAGCACCCGGAAATGACGCACTGTGCAATAAAGGCAATGGAAAAAGTGAGCCTGTCCTGAATGAAGAAACCTGCCCCAAAGGTAAAGACGGTGAATACACCGATCACCACGCCGACACAACGCACTGGGTGGAACTTGTCCGCCAACATCCCCAGAGGATAAGCAAGGAACATGCTTATCACATAGCTTACGGCCGTGATTTTCCCGTAATAATCCATGGAAATCCCCAGCTTCTTTGCATATAATGCAATAAATGCCTGCGAGGGGATCCAGACAAACCCGACAGCAATGGTAAATGAGGCCAAAAGCCAGTAGTAGCTGGACGTCGAGCAGTTTTTGAGGTACTCCCACGCAATGACCCAGTTGCTCCGCCGCCCGGCGCCTCCGATCTCGACCGGAGGATATTGGCCCTCTTTCACAAAAATGCACATGGATAAAATGCCGATGGCATAGACCACGGCGACAATCCAGAACACCACATCATGATGATGTTCCGCATAGCCGAAGAAATACCAGCCGAAACCGGCCCCGACCACCAGACTGATGATGCGGAACAAAGCGTAAAAACGGCCGAGGAGACTGTGCGGCACAACGTCATTGATGAGCGCGTTAAAGGTTCCTCCGGCAAGAAGATTGCCGATATCAAATATAACCCACGATACCCCGAGAATCCAAAGCGCCGCCTCGTCTGCAGTGAGGGATGGCCAGATTGCCTGCAGATCCGCAGTAAGATGTTTGCTTAACGCCATGCCGATCATACCGATAAAGCAGAACGGCGTGCTGACGAAAATAAACGGAATGCGCCGCCCCCACCGGGTACGACAGCGGTCAGAGTAGTAGCCGATGAACGGACCGAAAATCATTCCAAGAGCGTAGGGGATGCTAACCAGAATAATGCTGTTGAAAAGGTCGGATGCCCCGTGATTTTTGAGAAGAATCTGACTGATCGGTCCCAGCGTCCGCATCCGCAGCGCCCAGACAAGATCAGTTACGAAAAGAAGCGAGAAAAGGACCATTAGTCCTTTCCGGTCATAGGTCAGGGTCCCAACGCTCCATGTCTTCTGCTCCGATTTCATACTGATTGGTGGACTCTCGGCTTCCATAGATGCTCCTCTTTCTCTTCAATAATATCAAATTGGGATAGTTTCGATTGCTTTTTTTTGAGGGCATAAATCACGTTCCTTTTATTATAAGCTGATCGAGCTTGAATGGCAAATCAAAGGAAGAGAAAAATCAGGAACAATCGGCAAAT
This sequence comes from uncultured Victivallaceae bacterium, assembly GCA_964599205.1. Lineage (GTDB taxonomy): Bacteria > Verrucomicrobiota > Lentisphaeria > Victivallales > Victivallaceae > JAVBUI01. The sequence continues at coordinate 10,890 of CAZRFG010000073.1, read as the reverse complement.
TTCAAATGGTATGAAGCAACCTGTGCCGATCCATGGAATTCCGGGGCTGGAAACATCAAAAAATAGTGCACGCAACTTTTCGGGGCAAGAAAAAAGCCGGTCGGTGACCGGCTGGCATTCAAATGGTGGAGCTGAGGGGATTCGAACCCCTGGCCTATACGTTGCGAACGTATCGCTCTAGCCAACTGAGCTACAGCCCCATTCGATTGACATTCCTTACAATACTCTTTTCCGGGCGAATTTCAAGAGTTTTTTAAAAAAAACGCAGAGTTTTTTTGTAAATTCGCAGAAAACCGCTACCTTAATACTACCGCACGCTCTTCGGGGGGACGAGCGGGAGATTTCGGAAAAATTCTGGCTGGAGTCTTTTATGCCGAAAAAATTGAAAAATGAGAGCGATGCGCCCTCGACGCCCCTCGCCGGCAACGACGGGGAAAGCGTTCGCGTCGACCGATCCGCGATCATCAACGACCGTGACGAGTCGCTGGATATATATTTGCGTCAGATCGGGCAGCTGCCGATGCTCTCCGGCGAAGAACTGGTCATCCTCGGACAGAAGATCGACGAGGCGTCGCGGACGTTCCGCTCCGAACTCGCCCGCTGCGGCTTCGTCGCCAATGAGCTGGTCCGGCTGATCGGGCGCTGCCTCGGCGGTGAAAATCCCGCCGACTTCTTCACCCCCTCGTCGCTGGCGCTCCCCGACCTCGCGCCGAAAGCCCGGCTGGCCACCCTCGAAGCCTGGAAGAAAAACCTGGCCGACTACTTCGCCGCGCTCTCGTCCGAATTTCAGGCCGATTCGACCGGGCAGACCGACACCCGTGAGGCGATGGCCCTCGCGATCAGCCGCTTTGACCTCACCGGCGACTATGTCGAGGAGTTCTACGACATCGTCTGTGAATATCTGCGCATCGCCGGCATCCCGCTCTCGGGCAAGGTTCCCTCTTACCTGCCCCAGAAGCAGCTCGACCTCGTCTGCCGCAAACTGATGATGCGCAATGAGGAGCTGCTCGCCTTCCTGCCCCGGCTCAACACCGCCCGCAACCGGTTGATGGACATCCGCAACCAGATGATCGAGGCCAATCTCCGGCTGGTGATCAGCATCGCCCAGAAGTACCGCAACCGCGGACTCCACTTCAACGACCTGATCCAGGAAGGCAACCTCGGACTGCTGCGGGCGATCGAGAAGTTCGACTTCCGGCTCGGCCACCGCTTCAGCACCTACGCCAGCTGGTGGATCCGCCAGAACATCGCCCGCGCCATCGCCGAACAATCGCGGATCATCCGCATCCCGTCGCACATGATCAACACCATCAACGCGATGAACCGCGCCGAACAGCGCTTCATCCAGCAGCACGACCGGCTGCCGGAAGTGCCGGAGCTCGCCGCCATTCTCGAAATTCCGGTCGCCCGCCTCAGCGCGATCCGAAAAATGGCGTGGCAGACGATTTCGCTCCAGGCCCCGCTCGCCGGCCAGGACGACGGCTCGGTGCTGGAGGACATCATCGCCGACGAATCCGGCAACGGGCCCTTCCGCGAGTACGCGCGCAAGATTCTTTACGACAAGCTTTATGAAATGCTCAATACGCTCAGCGAACGCGACCAGCAGATCATCATTCTCCGCTTCGGCCTCTTCGGCCAGGAGCCGCTGCCGCTGATCGAAGTCAGCAGCCGGTTCAAGCTGACCCGCGAGCGGATCCGCCAGCTTGAGGCGCAGATTCTCGAGAATATGCGCCGGATGGCCCAGCAAAATTACTTCGACGGAGAAATCCAGACCGGCGAATGAGTTCGCCCGGCGCTGTCACCCCTTTCAAGGACTGTACTATGCAGAACAATCGCACCGCTTCGGTCAAGGTCGAAATCGACCGCCTTGCCAAATCTTACGTTCCCGGAAAACCGATCCTGCGGCCGATCGAATTGGCGATCGAGCCCGGTGAACTCTTTTTCCTGCTCGGCCCCTCGGGCTGCGGCAAATCGACCCTGCTCCGGATTCTCGCCGGGCTGGTCAAGCCGGACGGCGGCGCGATCCGCTTCAACGGCGTCGATGTGACCGACTTCGCGCCGGAAAAACGGCAGGCGGCGATGGTGTTCCAGAGTTACGCCTTGTGGCCTCATCTCTCGGTCTTTGAAAACGTCGCCTTCGGCCTCCGCTCCGCCGGGGCGGACGCGGCCGCCATCCGCACCGAAGTCGCCGCCGCGCTCGAGCTGGTTCAGCTCGCCGACTGCGCCGAGCGCAAAATTCCGTCGCTCTCCGGCGGCCAGCAGCAGCGGGTCGCCCTCGCCCGCGCCCTCGCGGTGCGCCCGGCGGTGCTGCTGCTCGACGAACCCTTGTCCAACCTCGACGCCCGGCTCCGCGACGCGATGCGCTGCGAAATCCGCCGGATCACCAAGGAGCGCGGCCTGACCGCGATTTACGTCACCCACGACCGCCGCGAAGCGCTCAGCATGGCTGACCGCATTGCGGTGCTCGCCGACGGCCTCCTCCAGCAGGTCGGCGATCCCGAAGCCATCTACCGCCGCCCGGCCAACCGCTTCGTCGCCTCTTTCCTCGGCGACGCCAATTTCATCTCCGGGGTGATCCTCGACCGCCACGGCGACGTGACTTCGATCGACACCGGGCTGGGTTTGCTCCAGAGCTCGCTGCCGCACGACTTCCCGGTCAATGCGCCGGTGACGGTGATGATCCGCCCCGAGAGCTTCCGCTTCCGCGAGGGCGGCAGCGGCGCGGTCAACGAAATCGAGGCCGAACTCTATGACGGCGCGTACTTGGGCGACCACCGCGAGTGGAAACTTCGCGCCGGCAGCACCCCGCTCGAAGTCAACGAGAGTTCGCCGCCGTCGCGTCAATTCGGCAAGCGCTACCACCTCGCCGTCGCCCCCGATCACGTGGTGTTGCTCGACGGAGAAAAATAAGCGATGCTCAAGCGGACTTTGATTGCGGTCACCCCGCTCCTGTTGCTGCTGGCGCTGCCGATCGCGCTCCGTCCGGCGGCGGAGAAATCCGCCGCCGCGGAAGATGCCGCGACCGAAAAACTGGTCATCATCACCCCGCACACCGAGGCGGTGCGCTACGAATTCGCGCGCGCCTTTGAACACTATTACCGCGAGAAATACCACAAGAACCTCGAAATCGAATACCGCTCGGTCGGCGGCACCTCGGACATCGTCCGCTACATCACCGACCGCTATGAAGCCGAATTCCGCCGCGACCGCGAAAAACGCGGCGAAAGCTGGTCGCCGAAACTCGCCGGAGCCTTCAGCAACCACCGCATCAATCCCGCCAAGCACCTTGATCCCGAGGAAGCGGCGGTGCGGCGCGACTTTCTCAATTCCGAAGTCGGCATCGGCATCGACCTCTTCTGGGGCGGCGGGGTCTTTGACCACTCCCGGCAGGGCGCGCGCGGGTTCGGGGTCGACGGCAAGGTCAAGGAGCGCCATCCCGAATACCTCGATCCCGCGATCATTCCGCAGCGCTTCGGCGGCGACGACTTCTACGATCCGGCCGGGCGCTTTTACGGCGTCTGCCTCGCCTCTTTCGGCATCTGCTACAATCCCGACCGGCTCGGGGAACTTGCCGATCCGGCGGTGCCGGACACCTGGCTGGCGCTCGGCGAGCCCCGCTTCTTCAACCGCACCGTGGTCGCCGACCCGACCAAATCGGGCTCAGCCAACAAGTGTTTTGAGTCGATCCTCCAGCAGACCATGGCCGAAGCGGTCAAAACGCACGGCGAAAAAGAGGGCCTCGCGATCGGCTGGGCCGACGGCATGAACCTCATCAAACGCATCGTCGCCAATGCCCGCACCCTCACCGACAGCGCCGGCAAAGTGCCGCGCGACGTCGCCTCCGGCAACGCCGCCGCCGGAATGGCGATCGACACCTACGGGCTCTCCGAGGAAGAGTGGAGCGCCCTCCTCTTTGACAAGCAGCCGAAAATCCGCTACATTCCGCCGCGCGGCGGCACCGCGGTGTCGGCCGACCCGGTGCAGTTGCTGCGGGGCGCTCCGAACCGTCAGGCGGCGGAGATCTTCATCGACTTTTTGCTCTCACCCGAGGGCCAGAAACTCTGGAACTACCGCGTCGGCGTCGAGGGCGGACCGGAGAAATACGCGCTGCGGCGGCCGCCGATCCGGCGCGACCTTTACGCGCCCGAATATACCAAACATTTCTCCGACCCCGACTACAATCCTTATCTCGCGGGCGAATCCTTTGTCTACCATCCTGCCTGGACCAGCCCTTATTTCAGCCTGATCCGGGTGCTGATCAAATGCGTCACCCTCGACGTCCAGAAGGAACTCGCCGAAGCGTGGCAGGCGATCATCGAAGCGGGCGGCCCGGACAAAGTGCCGGAGGCGATGAAGGAATTCAACGCCCTCCCCTTCGACTACGCCGACGCCGCCAGGGCCAACGATGCGCTTCGCACCGGCAAGGACCGCACCGTGCTCGACGTGGTCAAGACCTGCCGCGACTGGAGCGAATTCGCCCGCGAACACTACCGGCTGGCCAAAACCAAAGCGAAGGAGGGAAAATAGCCGATGAAACGCACGTTTTTGTCTATTCTCGTCCTTTGCCTTGGTTTTGCCGCCGCCGCGGCGACGCTTGAGAGCGGCGCGCCGATCGTAGTCGGCGCGGCCGACCGGAGCGGCCCCCTGGCGGCGCGCGAGTCCTACCGGACCTACCCGGTCGGCGCGGCGAAAATCAGCGGCGGAAGCAAGCCCGATCTCTTCGTCCTCGCGCCGTTCGGAGTGGCGAAGGAACTCACCTTGCATCCCTTCAGCCGGGTCAACATTGGTGGTGAACTCGTCTTCGCCGCGCCGGTGCCGGTCAAGGGGCCGTGGCAGAAGATCGAAGCCCTCGCCGCCGGACGGATTTTCACCCTCGGGGACGAAATCTACTACGCCTGGCCGGAGGGCAAAGAGCTCGCGGCGGCCAAATTCGACCGCGAAAAAAAGGAATTCCGTTCGTTCCGCAAATGGGCGCTTCCCTTCGGCGTATCCGCGCTGGTTTTCGCCGGAGTGGAAAACGGCGACTGGGTCTTTTTCGCCGCCCGCCCGGCTCCGGCGGGCAAAAAACTCGAGCGCGAAGCCGCCGACCAGAGTTCGCTCTACGATGGCGCCGGCATCTACCGCGGCAACCTCGCGCGAAGCGGCGTCTGGCGGTTCCGGCTCAATCCCGAAACCGGTGAAATTTCCGCGCCGAATCTCCTCGGCGGCAAACGCGACGACCTCCTCGGCGGCGCTGCCCTCACCGTCTGGCCGGACGCCGCCGGCAAGCCGGGTGCACTGGCGTCAACCCTTCTCGGCGCTTTCCGTTACGTCGTCCCCGCGAGCGGCAAAACGCTGCCGGTCTTCGGCGACGACGGCCGGTTGCTGCGGCACCCGACCCACGGGGCGAGCGCGATCGCCTATGGCCAAGAAGGCCTGATCGCCGGCGGCGAAGGGGCGCTCTATTTTTATCCCGCCACCGACCGGCGGCAACCCGACGGCAGCCCGGTCTTTGCCGCGCCGCGCCGGGTGCTCGAGGAGTCGGCCAAGCTCTTTACCGGCACCTTGACCGTCCCCGCCCTCTACGACTGGGACGGCGACGGGGTGCTCGACATCATCGCCGGCAACTCCGAGGGCCGGGTGCTTTTCTGCAAAAATCACGGCAGCAACGCCGAACCCGCCTTTGCCCCCGGCGTCGCGCTGGAGGCGGGCGGCGTCCCGATCCATATCCAGCCCGGTTACTACGGCATCCAGGGCCCCTTTGAAGCGCGCTGGGGCTACACTTGCCCGACCGTAGTGGACTGGAACGGCGACGGCCTGCCGGATATTCTCCTCTCCGACGCCACTGCCAAATACCGGCTCTACCTCAATACCGGCAGCCGGACCCAACCGGTGCTCGACCGCGAACGCATCCTCAAACTCGACGGCCTCGACCTCCACGGCACCTGGCGGGTCAAGCCCGGCGCGGCCAAGCTCGGCGACCGCATGGCGTGCATCGCCTACGATGACGACAACGATTTTCACCTCTACTGGCGGCTTGACGACGAAAACGTCGAGGACGGCGGCAAGCTCCGCTGGGCCAACGGCCAGACCATGACGGCATGGGCGCTCGGCAACCTCCAGCCCGGCCAGCGCGGCCGGGGCAAGATTTCTCTGGTCGACTGGGACGGCGACGGCAAACTCGACATCCTCTTTGGAGCGATGCGCCGCAGTTGCCTCCCGGGACCGCTGGTCGGACTTCCGTGGACCCGGTTCAACCAGGGCGACTCGGGGATGCAGATTCTTTTTATCCGCAACGCGGGCAGCAATCAAGCCCCGGTTTTCGCCTTCCCGAAACAGTTCCAGTTCCGGGGGAAAGACCTGTTCTTCGGCTCCCACACCAGCTCCGGCGACGCCGGCAAGCTCGGCGACAGCGCGGCGGGGCCGAACCTGATTCTCGGGGTGGAATCGGGACGAATCTACTATTTTGACCGGCGCGACCTCACCTGGGCGCCGTCGCCGTGGCAAGAAAATACCGCAACCGACACGGCTCCGGCCGGGGGGAAATAATGATGACGCGTAAATTCGGCCAGATCGGCACTTTGGCAGCGCTCACCGCCTTTTTTGCGGTGTTCCTGATCCTGCCGGTGTTGACGGTGATCGAGCAGGGGCTCCGCTGGCCGCTGCTGTCGGAGATTTTCACCAACTTCATTTACCTCGAGGGCTTGCTCAATTCGCTCTTGATCGCGGTGGTGACGACCTTGATGGTGTTCGCGATCTCGCTCCCGCTGGCGCTGATCTACGACCGCTTCGACTTTCCGCTCAAAAACTGGACCTTCCTGGCGGTGATGGCGCCGATGATCCTGCCGCCCTTCGTCGGCGCGCTGGGTTTCCAGCAGCTGCTCGGCCACTACGGGATTTTCAACACCCTGATCGTGATGGCGGGCGGCGAACGGCTCGACTTCCTCGGCGGGCCCGGCAAATTCTGGTCGGTCTGCTTCATGGAGGCGCTCCACCTCTACCCGATCCTCTACCTCAATTTGGTCACCGCGCTCGGCAACATCGACCCCGCGCTCGACGAAGCCGGGGCCAACCTCGGGGCGGGTAAATTCTACCGTTTCCGCCGGATCACGCTGCCGTTGCTCAAGCCGGGGATGCTGGCGGGGGGAAGCATCGTATTGGTGTGGAGTTTCACCGAACTCGGGACGCCGTTGATGTTCGGCTACAACCGGACCACCGCGGTGCAGATTTTCAACGGCATCACCGAGCTTGAGAGCAATCCCCTGCCCTACGCGCTGGTGGTGGTGATGCTCCTCTTCTCGGCCGGGCTCTATTCGCTGAGCCGCCTCGCCCTCGGCGGCGGGGCCGCCGCCAATATGTCCAAGGGAATCGCCGGGAGCGCGGCGGTCAAGCTCCGGTCGTGGCGGCGGATCCTCCCCACGCTCGGTTTTGCGGCGCTCGCCGCGACCGCGATCCTGCCCCACATCGCACTGGTTTTCACCGCCTTTTCGCGGCGCTGGTACGATTCGCTGCTGCCCTCCGGCGCGACCTGGATGCACTTCGAAAACGCGCTCTCCAACAAGATCGTGGTGCCGAGCATCATCAACAGCCTCCACTACTCAATCCTGGCGATGGTGTTCGCATTGGTGATCGGTCTCTTGATCTCAATCGTCACCGTCCGCTGGCGCTGCCGCGGGTCTTCGCTGATCGACCTCGCCTCGATGCTGCCGTTGGCGGTGCCGGGGATTGTGATCGCCTTCGGCTATCTCGGGATGGCGACCAAATACGACTGGGCCCGCCACTTCTTTGACCCCGAGCTCAATCCGGTTTATTTGCTGGCGGCGGCTTACGCGATCCGGCGCTTGCCCTACGTGGTGCGCTCGGTCAGCGCCGGGCTGGAGCAAACCCCGGTCGACCTCGAGCAGGCGGCCCGCAACCTCGGCGCGGGGGCTTGGGCGACGCTGCGCAAAATCACGCTGCCTTTGATCAGCGCCAATCTGGTGGTGGGCGGTCTCTTCGCCTTCAGCTTCTCGATGCTCGAAGTCTCCGACTCGCTGATCCTGGCCCAAAAAGCGGAGTTCTATCCGATCACCAAAGCGATCTTTGAATTGTCCCAGATTCTCGGCTCCGGGCCCTACGTGGCCTGCGCCTTCGGGGTGTGGGCGATGCTCTTTCTGGCTGCCACGCTGGCCGCCGCCGGAAGCATTCTCGGCCGCCGGGTCGGAGCGATTTTCAAGTTCTGAAAAAATCCGGAAAAAAGTTTTTCCGCGGCTTTTCCACCGCTTGAAAATTCGTATATCCGCGTTATACTATGAAACCCGGAAGGGGTGCGGGGCGTCCCGCGCCGGCCGGAATCCATCGTATCAATCAAATTGCTAAAGCGGGAAACCCACATCGCCGATGACCTATTTCCGAAGTTCAAGACGCCCCTCCAGTGTGATTCCGATCCGGAATCGGAAGCGCCTGAACTTTGCCGCCTTGGCCCTGGCGCTGTCGATCACCGCAGTTGCGCTGCTGTTCTCCTTTTTGCCGTTGGTCCGGTCGACTGCGCCGCCGCCGCTCGGCCATTGCAGTCAAAATGGCGGCAAAGATAGATTCATCCGGCTGAATCCGCCGATTGACTTCAGCAGCGCGGCGCTCTCCCTGTGCGAGGTCCGCGGCGGTTCCGGCCAGGTGCTCCGGCAACTTCAGCAGCAGCATCCGCCGCAACGACTCCAGGCGTTCTGCTGCCTCGCGCTGCTGCCGGCGCCCGGCGTCGCGGCGCTGCCGGCCGGCCTCGTACGGCGACTCCGCCTTTGCCGCGGCGGTCAAAACAGCGGCTATGCTCCGGACGTTTTTCCCAATACCTCGCCGATCCGCGCCGGGCCGGACGCGGCGGCCGCGCTCCGGCTGCAATTTCAGCCGGAATCGATTTGATTTTGCTGCCGTCCAATCGCTTTAAACCTGCGCGACGGCAGACAGTTCATATTTTCCCAGTCGGAAAGGAGACGGCCCCGATGCCGGTCACGATCAAACTTTTTTCACATTCCGGTCCCGCCGGACGCCGCTGCAGCGGCAGGGAGGGCTGAACCATGGAGCTCTACATCGCGCTGGCGGTTTTCGCCTTCATCACCTTGGTCTGTCTGCTCTCGAGCAAGATATCCAGTTACATCAACATGCCCTGCTTGTTGCTCTTCCTCGGCGTCGGGATGCTCGCCGGGAGCGAGGGAATCGGCGGAATCGCTTTTGACAACGCCAAACTCGCCAACTACCTCGGCTCGGTGGCGATGGCCTTCATCCTCTTTTCCGGCGGCTTCGACACCAACTGGAAAGGGGTCAAAACGGTCTTCGTCACCGGCGGCATCCTCTCGAGTTTCGGGGTGCTGCTGACCGCGCTTTTCGTCGGCGTTTTCACCTGGTATTTCCTCGGCCGGGTCAATCCGGAGGCGAAAATTCCGCTTTCGTGGTGCCTCCTCCTGGGCTCGATCATCTCCTCGACCGACGCGGCGGCGGTGTTTTCGATTCTGCGTTCGCGGAGCGTGAGTTTGCGCGGCAAGCTCCAGCCGCTCCTGGAATTCGAATCCGGGAGCAACGACCCGATGGCGGCCTTCCTCACCATCTTCATGGTCGGGGTGGTGACCACTGAAGTCAGCTCCGGCGGAACCATGACCCTCGCCTCCTACTGGATCATCCTCCCGATGTTCGTGCTCAAAATGTCGCTCGGGATCTTCCTCGGCTGGCTGGTCGGCCGGGTCGCGAGCTGGCTGTTCAACAAAATCGACTTTGAGTACAACGGGCTCTACTACGTCCTCGCCATCACGGTGGCGATCTTCTCCTACTCGGCGACCGAGCTTGCCCAGGGCAACGGCTTCATGGCGGTCTACGTCTCCGGGATGGTGATGGGCAACACCCGCTTCGTCTTCCACAACGGGGTCGGCAAATTCTACGACGGCATGGCCTGGATGATGCAAGTGGTTCTCTTCACCATGCTCGGCTTGCTCGCCTTCCCGAAACAGCTCTGGGAGGCGAAGTGGATCGGCCTCGCGGTGGCGCTCTTTCTGATGCTGGTGGCCCGGCCGCTGGCGGTGTTCATCGGGATGTGGCGGAGCCGTTTCACCCTCAACGAGCAGCTGCTGGTCTCCTGGGTCGGCCTGCGCGGCGGCGCGCCGATCATGCTGGCGACCTTTCCGCTGCTGGGCAATGTCGCTCACGCCGACCTGATGTTTCACATCGTCTTCTTCATCGTTTTGACTTCGGTGCTGATCCAGGGGATGACCATCATGCCCGCGGCCCGGCTGCTGAAGCTCGACGCGCCGCTCCGCAAAACGCCGCGGATGCCGCTCTCGATCGAGGAAACCGGCAATTCCGACGCCAATTCGTTTGAGTTCACCGTGCCCGCCGGGCGCGGCGGCCACACGTTGGCCCAGCTGAAACTCCCGGAAGGGGCGCTGGTGCTGCTGATCCGGCGGGGCGAGAAATTCGTCATTCCGCGCGGCGACACCGAACTTGCCGAAGACGACGTGCTGACCATCATGGGGAACGACCAGGCGCTGGAGAAAACCGCGCTGCTGCTCGCCGATTCGAACGAACTCCACGAGGGAATCCCGGCGTAACGCACCTCACGGCCCGAAGGCCACCCCGAGCTGATTGAGTTCGCGTCCGGTGATCAACAACGAAAAGCCGTCGCGGCGGGCGGCGGCGATCACGGTTTGCCGCAGTTTTTCGCGGCGGCAATACTCGATGACGAACACCGTTTTGCGCAGTTTCTGCGCCTCCCGGAGCTGAGATGCGATCGCTTCGGTATGTTCGGCGTCCTGACGCTTGTCGTCGTCACTCACGAGGTCCTCCACTCCGATCCCGTCGATCAGCGCGAGGAACTTGCGGTCGGCGAGCAGCTGGGAGCCATTCTGGGGGAAGACGAGGAAGCCGGGATGCCGGGCCCGGCCGCGCTCC